>CASGBM010000045.1 GCA_949299615.1 uncultured Eubacteriales bacterium
CGGTAAGGTTCTTTTTACAATTTTTTTATCATGGTTTCAAAAACTGTTAGAAATTTATATTGTTTCGGAAATGGCTATTATTCAGTAGGCATTAATTATATCTTGTATTTTTTAGATCAGGATAAATTATCAGGTCCCAATTTTGCTTCATTTAATAATTTGGCACAGTATCCCAATTATAAAGAAAATGTTCTTTATTATCACTTTGGGGTATTTGATGAAGAATATTACAATATTATTCGTGAATTGGAAAGATTAAAGGAGTCGACACAGGAATTAACGAAGCAACAGGAACTTTCAAATGAGATGTTTAGCAGAGTAATTGAAAATATAAATGGTGTTTCATATACTAAAAATCTTGATTTGCTTAAAAAAGATGTGGCAAGAAGTAAAGAACAATATTCAATGATTGCTTCAACGCTTAGTAAGATACGCCATAAATTGATCGAACTAAGAAATGAAAAAGAAGATTTATTAACAGCTTTGAACTCTCTTGATGTTATTGACAAAATGAATGAAAAACAAATAATTTCATTAAATCATCATATTTGTCCATATTGCAAATCACAATTAGAAGAAACATTGGATTTAAGATTGGCTAAGTATAATACTGCAGATGATATTGTACTTTTAAGTAATGATATGCAAATATCTATTGGCGAAATTGATAGAAAAATCAACAAACAAGAAAATTTATATAAGGAATGGTTAGCTAAACTGAATGAATATGACGAATCACTCAACGAAAAATCAGGTGAAATTAATGATATTTTAACACATCGAGGCTACATTGAAATTAGGGACAGCCTGATTAATGAATTGGACGATATCAAAAAACAGTTAGAAAAAAATGTTCAATCAGAAAAAATGTTAAAAAAACGTGAAAAAGAGTATGCTGATACCAAAGAAAAAATCAATAAAAGATATTACGAACTTATGCTACATGATAAAAATCAATTTGGCTTAGAAGAAATAGATGCTAATAGCTTCGAAAAAATAACAAAAACATTTTCCGCCGGAGGTAGCAATAAGCCAATATCTACTGTAATATGGTACATAAATTTAATAAAAATAAAAAATGAGTTTAATCCATCAGCACTTTGTTTTCCCATAGTGTTTGATAGTCCCAATAACGCTGAAACAGATCTTGATAAAAAAATCCAAGTATATAAATATCTTGTTGACAATGTTGATGAAAAAAATCAGCTTATTGTATCGGGCATCGGCTATGATAAAAAAGATTTTACAGGGGTAGATTTTGATAAGGTCATCACTTTAGACAACGAAAAGTATGAATTGCTATGTGATATGGACTATCAGGAAAATGTAGAATTTTTACGCGAACTTTGCAGAAAATAATAAATAATTTTAATTTATCAAGGGCATTGAGCATTTCAATGCTCTTTTTCTGTTTTTGGAGGTGAAAACTGAATATGGCAAACAAAACGCAGCAGATATTAGAGCTGTCGCAAAGCGTTGCAAGAGAGCTGTCCGGCGCAGACAGTTGGACAGCTTTTTTACGCTCTGCCGCATGGCAATACAAATATCCGTTTGAGGACCAGCTTTTAATTTATGCCCAGCGTCCCGACGCAACCGCCTGTGCCAGCCTCGGCACTTGGAACATCCGGCTAAAGCGGTGGATCAACAAAGGGGCAAAAGGTATTGCGTTGCTCCGGGAAAATGAGCGCGGGCATTACCTTGACTATGTATTTGACATTTCCGACACCAACAGCTTTTACGGGAACGAGGTAACGTTGTGGAGCTATCACGGACAGTACGATGACGAAATTATTGAAACCCTTGAAAATACCTTTGGTAGCCTTGCAATCAACACAAACCTCATTGATGCCGTTTCCTCCGCTGCCCATAATGCTGTACAGGATAGTAAAGCGGATTATTTAAGTGCGCTGTATGACGTGAAACAAAACAGCTTCTTGGAAGATTTAGATGACCTCAATCTTGATCTTGAATTTCAGCAAACGGCGGAGGCTTCTGTTGCATTTATGATATTAAGCCGCTTGGAACTTCCGGCGGAAATGTTGATGCAGAGAGAGGATTTTCGATATATCATTGATTTTAATACACCGGAAACAATGGCGATTATCGGCAATGCTGTCAGCGATATTTCTGAGCAGACACTAAGAGAAATTGCCGGAACAATTCGTATGGCTGAACGGACGTATAGAGAATTGCAGCAAAAAATAGACAAATTTTTTGCGGAAAATACACAGCCGATGTATAATGAAATCAAAACGGAAACCCCACCCGAACATACGGAAAACGAAAGGATTGAGGAATATGACAGAACTGACCTACAAACAGACGGGCGATTATCTGATGCCGGAACTGGAAGTGCCGGCGCAGACCGAGCAAATCGGAAAATACGGGATGATACGGCTGTCCTATCTCAAAAGCAGCAGGCACAGCCTTTACTCGGCAATGAAAATCAAGGGGACTTTGATGGAACACCTGTCGGAGATCGACAAGCTGGCGAAAGAACAGGTGCTGACGATGGTATCGCAGATGGCGAAAATCGAGGGCGTGGACGAACAGATGAAAGCGGACAATCCGGCAATGTGGGTTGGACTGATGAACAACCTCAAACACGCCGCGGAAGAAATCGTAACAGAGAGCCTTCTGCACAGCTAAGCCTGTTTGACCTTATCCCCTCCGAGGAAGAACAGCAAAATATCATCCGGGAAGCAGCGCGCGAAACTTTCGGTGCTGCTTTTTCTATGCCTCAGCAAATTATTGACGAAGTCCTGTGTGACAGTACCAATGAAAAGGACAGCGTTCTGAAAATCTGCATTGAATTTAGTAAAAATAAATCGCTTGCAGAAAAAGCAGAATTTATAAAAACGGAATACGGCACGGATGGAAAAGGGTTTGTCCTAAACGGTAGCAAGGTGTCCGCCTTATGGGACAGCGACGGTATCCGTATCGCCTACGGTACATCGGCAAAGGACGCGCATACCGTTCTTTCTTGGGAGAACGCGGCAAAGCGCATGGATGAACTTTTGGGACTTGGCAGATTTGCACCGTTCGAAACGCTGTTACAGATGCAGGACTATGAACTCCGGTATGTGTCAAAAGCCTTTTGGAATCAGTATTCCAATCTGAATTTGAACGATTATCCCGAAATTAACGCTCTTTTTGATAAAGAAATGTTAAAAGGCGGCTATCCTGAAAGACAGGAACGAACGGAAAAACTTTTGCAAACGCCGGAAGGACTGGCGCAGATACAAGATATATCACACCAAATTGCGGAGAGGTATATTGAAAACCCTAATGTGATGCGATATAGGGTGCTACAAAATCCACTGAAGGTAGATATACTCGTATCTGATTTGAGTTTAGAGCGAAAAACCTATACCGCAGAAAATTTAACACGCACAATGCCGAACCGATATATTTCCGATGATGAAATCAACCGCCTCTTGTGCGGCGGTGACGGTATGTCCGGCGGCAAACTGAGAATTTATCAATTTTTCCAAGACCATAATGACCAAAAGAAACGGATTGCGTTTTTAAAAGAGGAATACGGATGGGGCGGCAGATA
Organism: uncultured Eubacteriales bacterium; assembly: GCA_949299615.1. Lineage (GTDB taxonomy): Bacteria > Bacillota > Clostridia > UBA1381 > UBA9506 > RGIG1666. The sequence continues at coordinate 3,560 of CASGBM010000045.1, forward strand.
CGACGGCATATCAAATGAAAATCACGACAGTAAGGGCATTACATACAGCCATGGGGATATATCAACGCCGTATGCGAAAATCCATTTGAAATGGAACGAGGTTGAAAAGCGGTTAGACCAACTGATCCGGGACGAGGAATATTTAAGCGACGCTGAGCTTGCCCATCTGCAAGCGGCGGAGCTGGATGAGCCGGTTTTGCCCATAACGGAAACAACCGGGCAAGAAGCCCCGCCGGAGGAACAACAGCAAAAATCTGTCATAGACATTTCCGGCGACAATCTGACCGAGCAAGCCTTTGAGGATTTTTTCAATCAGACACATTTGGATGACAATGGCAAAACGATTGCGCTGTTCCCCGTCGGCGATTTTTATGAAGCCTTTGGCGAAGATGCGGATCGTGCCTCCGAGGTGCTTAACATAACGCTTACTAACAAGGTGATTGACGGTACTGTTTATCGGATGTGCGGTTTTCCGAAACACGTTTCGAAGCAGTATGTCAACACCTTAAACGACAGCGGCTTTGATGTGGTACTTGTGGATGAAGGCAGAAAAACATATAAGGTGCTGTCTACCGAGAAAGCAGTAGGCGACACTAACGGCGAGCCGGAACAGGCAGAAGTTGCAGCAAATGAAAATGAACTAATCGGCAAGGAACTGACGATTGACGAGCACAAGTTTGTTGTTGACAGCGTGGATATGGACGCTAACAAGGTATCGCTAAAGGATATTACGGTTCAAAACAATACCGGCTTTCCCATTTTCCGAAGTGAGAGCATTGACTTTGTAAATGCTGTGATTGCCAAACAGGAAAAGCCGCAGATAGAAATGCCGTATTTTGAAAAGCCAAAGTCACCGGCAGCAGCTAACACTGTAATATATCCCGAAATCCCTATGGCGGAGCGCAATAACTTTACCATTACCAATGACGAACTTGGTTATGGCGGTGCGAAGGAAAAATTCAGGCGGAATATGGCAGCAATCAATCTGCTTCATGAGTTGGAATTTGACAAACGACTTGCCACACCGGAGGAACAGGAGGTTTTATCAAACTATGTCGGCTGGGGCGGTCTTTCAGACGCCTTTGACGAAAGCAAAGATAATTGGGCAAACGAATTTCAAGAACTGTACAGCACCCTTTCACCGGAGGAATACGAACAAGCGCGCGCCTCGACCTTAACCTCCCACTTTACCTCGCCGACCATCATCAAAGCAATGTATCAGGCGCTTGCCAATATGGGCTTTACACAGGGTAACATTTTAGAGCCATCCTGCGGTATCGGTAACTTTATGGGGCTGGTGCCCGACAGTATGAGCGAAAGCAAAATCTATGGCATTGAGATTGATAGCATCACCGGCAGGATTGCACAGCAGCTTTATCAAAAAAACAGCATTGCCATTCAAGGCTATGAGGATACGGCGCTGCCCGACAGCTTCTTTGACGTAGCAATCGGCAATGTGCCGTTCGGCGATTTTAAGGTGCTGGACAAGCGATACAACAAGCACAACTTCCTAATCCACGACTTCTTCTTTGCCAAAACCTTGGACAAGGTGCGGCCGGGTGGCGTGATTGCCTTTATCACCTCCTCCGGCACCATGGACAAACAAAACTCAAAGGTGCGCAAATACATCGCGCAGCGGGCGGACTTGCTCGGCGCAATCCGTCTGCCGAATACGGCGTTTAAGGCAAATGCGGGTACAGAGGTGACGGCGGATATTCTGTTTTTACAAAAACGGGAGCGCATGACGGACATTATGCCAGATTGGGTACACCTCGGAACACTGGAAAACGGTCACAGCATCAATCAATACTTTATCGACAATCCCGATATGATTATGGGCGAGATGAAAGAAGTCAGCGGTCCGTTCGGCCCCACGCTTACCTGTATGCCGGATGAAAGCACAACGCTTGCCGAGCAGCTTGACGGAGCCATTCAAAATATCCACGTGCAGATTACGGAATATGAATTTGACGATATTTTAGGCGAGGAAGAAATCACCATTCCCGCCGATCCGGCTGTCAGAAACTTTAGCTATACCATAGTGGACGGCGATATTTATTTCCGTGAAAACAGCATGATGCGTAAAGTGGAATTAAACGCCACGGCACAAAACCGCATTAAGGGCATGATTGAAATCCGAGACTGTGTCCGCACTCTGATAGAGTATCAGACCGAGGATTACCCCAACGCAGATATTAAACAGCAGCAGAGCAAGTTAAATAGCCTCTATGACGCCTTTACCAAAAAATACGGGTTAATCAATTCCCGCGGCAACAATATGGCGTTCTCGGACGACAGCAGCTACTTCCTGCTCTGTTCTTTGGAAATCCTCGACGAAAACGGCGAGCTGGAACGGAAAGCGGATATGTTCACTAAGCGCACCATAGGCGCAAAGAAAGAAGTGTCAAAGGTTGATACGGCGGATGAAGCGCTTGCGGTATCTCTCGGCGAAAAAGCAAAAATTGATATGGAATTTATGACCACTCTTTCCGGCAAAACCGAAGAGGAACTGTATGCGTACCTAACCAATGTCATTTTCCTAAATCCTTTATATACAGATGAAAACAGCAATACCCCGAAATACCTGACCGCCGATGAATACCTGTCCGGGAATGTGCGCGAGAAACTGCGGGTCGCCGAGGTGAAAGCGGAAAGCGGCGCAGAATATGCGGTAAATGTCGAAGCACTTAAAAAAGTGCAGCCAAAGGATTTGACAGCAAGCGAAATTACCGTAAAGCTCGGCTCCACTTGGATACCGCCGGAATATATCAAGGAGTTTATCGTGGAACTGCTTTCCCCGTCCTATTGGGCGCAACAGCAGATTGAGGTAAAATATTCAAACCTCACCGGCGACTGGAACATCAGCGGCAAAAGCAAGGATAAGGGCGTAAAAGCCACCAATACATACGGCACGTTCCGTATCAACGCATACCGCATTATTGAGGAAACCTTGAACTTAAAGGACGTCCGTATCTTCGATTATGTGGAAAACGAAAACGGCAGCAAGGTGGCGGTTCTAAACCGCAAGGAAACCACCATCGCCCAGCAAAAGCAGGACGCAATCAAGGCGGAGTTTGACAACTGGATATGGAACGATCCCGACCGCAGGGAAAAACTTGTACGGCTGTATAACGAGAAATTTAATTCCATCCGCCCCCGTGAGTATGACGGCAGCCATATCACCTTTAACGGCATGAATCCCGAAATTATGCTCCGAAAACACCAAAAAGACGCAGTGGCGCGGATTATGTACGGCGGGAATTCACTTTTGGGACACGTTGTAGGCGCGGGGAAAACTTGGACGATGGTCGCCGCCGCAATGGAGAGCAAGCGGCTGGGGTTGTGCAACAAGAGCCTGTTTGTCGTTCCAAACCACCTGACCGAGCAATGGGCAAGCGAATTTTTACAGCTATACCCATCGGCAAATATTATGGTCGCCACAAAGAAAGATTTTGAAATGAAAAACCGCAAGAAATTCTGCGGCAGAATTTCCACCGGCGACTATGATGCGGTGATTATCGGGCATTCGCAGTTTGAAAAGATACCTATGTCGGCAGAGCGCCAGCGGGCGATATTGGAACAGCAGCTTGATGAAATCATAAACGGTATTGCAGAGGCGAAAGCGAACAATGCCGAGCGTTTTACCGTAAAGCAAATGGTAAAGACCAAAAAGGGACTTGAAAACAAAATATCCAAATTAAACGACCAAAGCCGGAAAGATGATGTTGTCACCTTTGAGGAGCTGGGCGTTGACAGGGTTTTTGTAGATGAAGCGCATTACTACAAAAACCTTTTTTTATACACCAAAATGCGCAATGTGGGCGGTATTGCCCAGACAGAAGCGCAGAAGTCCAGCGATTTATTTATGAAAAGCAGATACCTTGATGAAATAACCGGCGGCAAAGGCTTGATATTTGCAACCGGTACGCCAATAAGCAATTCTATGGTCGAACTCTACACCATGCAGCGGTATTTGCAGTATAACACACTGGTGAAAAACGACTTGCAGCACTTTGACGCATGGGCCTCCACTTTTGGCGAAACGGTAACCGCCATTGAGCTTGCGCCGGAGGGTACGGGATACCGGGCAAAGACAAGATTTGCAAAATTCTTTAATCTGCCGGAACTGATGGCAATGTTTAAGGAAGTCGCAGACATTCAGACCTCGGATATGCTAAATCTGCCCGTACCGAACGCTGAGTATCACTCGGTTGTGGTCGAGCCTACCGGCTTTCAAAAGGATATGGTCGCAGAACTTGCCGAGCGAGCCGAAAAGGTGCGCAATAAAATGGTCGATCCCACGGTTGATAATATGCTGAAGATAACCAACGACGGCAGGAAGCTGGCGCTTGACCAGCGCATGGTAAACGAACTGCTGCCCGATGATGAGGAGTCAAAGGTATCCGCTTGCGTCAACAATGTATATGAGGTATGGCAGAAAACCGAGGACATCAAGGGGACGCAGCTTGTATTCTGCGACCTGTCCACCCCCAAAAGCGACGGTACTTTTTCCGTTTACAACAGTATGCGGGATAAGCTGATGGATAAGGGTATCCCGGAAAACGACATTGCCTTTATTCACGACGCAGACAGCGAGGTAAAGAAAAAGGAACTGTTTTCAAAGGTTAGAAAGGGCGACATCCGGGTGCTGATTGGCTCTACCCCGAAGATGGGCGCAGGGACAAATGTGCAGACGCGCCTCTGTGCCTCGCATGACCTTGACTGCCCGTGGCGGCCGGCTGACTTGGAGCAGCGCGCCGGGCGCATTATCCGGCAGGGCAACCAAAACGAAACGGTCCATATCTATCGGTATGTAACCAAAAACACCTTTGACAGCTATATGTGGCAGACGGTGGAAAACAAACAGAAATTCATCTCGCAGATTATGACCAGCAAATCCCCGGTCAGATCCGCCGAGGACATTGACGAAACCGCCCTTTCCTATGCCGAGATTAAGGCGCTTGCAACGGGAAACCCGCACATTAAGGAAAAGATGGAACTTGATACACAGGTGGCGAAGCTGAAGCTGATAAAATCCAGCTTTATGTCGCAGAAATATGACCTTGAGGATAAGGTAATCAAGTATTATCCAAAGCAGATGGCGGAGTTAAACGCTAAAATTGCCGGTGTGGAAAAGGATATGGAAACCGTAAAATCCTACCCCAAGCAGGAGGATAAATTCAACACCATGACCATTGACGGGCTGGGATACTTTGAAAAGGAAAAAGCCGGCACAGCGCTCATTGAACGCTGCAAGCAAATGACCTCGCCGGAGCTGACGCCCATCGGCGAATACCGGGGGTTTTCTATGGAACTTTCTTTTGATACTTTCAGTAAAGTCTTTTCTGTGTCGCTGAAAAACAACCTGAGCTATACGGTGGAACTCGGCTCGGACGTGTTCGGCAATATTCAGCGTATTGACAACGCCCTTGAGGGGATTGAAAAAAAGACAGAAACCTTAAAAGGCAACCTTGAAGAAGTAAAACGGCAGTATGAAACGGCTAAAATGGAATGTACAAAAGAATTTCCGCAGGAGGCGGAGCTTGCGCAAAAGACGCAGCGATTGGCGGAATTGGACGCGCTGCTCAATATGGACAGCCGGGATCATGACGGCGCTGATTTTGCTGAGCCGGGCGAAGAACTTCCGCAAAGAAAAAAAGATGAAATGGAGCGATGAAGAATGAACCAAACAGAAGAATTAAGAGATTTGCTGTACGACAAGGTAAAAGCGGAATACGACCAATTCCTCGACGGGCTGAAAACGCTGCCTGTTGAGGAAGTTATCCAAAAATCCTATGAAAAGGTATTCAAGGAGGACATTCTTCTAACCTTTGAGGAAAGCGAGCATTTCAGCGACGAACAGCTAAAGGCGCTTCTTAAAACCTCAAACACCTTAGATGCCTGTTACACCGCATGGCTGAAACAGGATTACACCTATATGGATATGCTGAGCGATACCATAGGCGACTATGCAGAGAACCGTGTGAAAGAAATAGTTAAAGCGCAAAAGAAAAAATCTGAGCCGGAAAGGTAGGAAGCATGATGAAATCAAAGAATTACGACATCAGCACAGGCGGGATTATCCGCAGTTGCCGAAATAATATGAAAATGAAAAGCAAAGACCTCGGCGTTTTGCTGGGGTTTAATGAGCGCACTGCCGGCACACGCATGGCGCAATACGAGCAGAATGCCCGTATGCCCGGCAAGGAAATACGGGACAAACTGGCGGAGATATTAAAAATCAATCCGCTTGCGCTTTCAAAGCCTTCTCTTGAAACCAACCGCGAAATTGTGGAAGTGCTATACAAACTGGACGACCTGTTTGAATTTGAAATCAAAAAGGTGCAGGGCAAAACGGCGATATTGTTCAATCCCGAAATGACAGATCAGATGATTATCCGCGCGCTTGCCCGATTAAGAGAAATGAAAAAGCACTATCAAAAAGGACACTTTTCCAAGTCGGATTATGAATATTGCAAACGGTATTATGAGCCGGACATACGGCGTATAAAATTCAAAAATGTGAAATAGTCCGTCGGACGATACGGCGGATTTTTCTATATCAAAATCACATTTACGGAAGTGGAAAAAATGACAAGATACACGGTTACATTAAATGCGAAATCCACGAAAAGATTTTCGGTGATTGCAAAGAATACGGCAGAACTTGACAACTCCATAGACTGGCTGATAAGGAAAACGGATATGATCCGGTTTGAACAGGAGGACGTGGACAGCTTGGAAGTGGATGCAGCACCGGAAGAGCAAAATGCGCCGGGCGAATCCTTGCTGATTGACGAACTTACAAAAATCTTCTCTGCAAGCGGTGCAGATACAGACCGACCGGGCACAGATAAATCAATCTGATAAAACGAACGGCGGGCGTATCATATCAAAACTGTCTTGCAGTTTTGATATGTGGCAAGCATAGCATTTGTACTCCCAAATGCAGCTTGTTAGTGGCGCTGCCCCTAATACCCCTGCCGTGCGGCGAAGAATATAAATGTGAAAGGATGATGAACTATGCGGACACGCAATCATCGTTTCAGCCTTTGGCTGAACGAAAAGGAACTTTTCCATTTATCGCGGCAAGCAGACCTTGCCGGATTAAAGAAAGAGCCGTTTCTCCGTAAACTTATTATGGAACAGGAAGTCCGTCCCCGCCCGCCTGATGAATACGCCAAAATTTTACGCCAGCTTTCCGCAATTGGGAACAACGTCAACCAGCTCGCATACAAAGCGAACGGCTTGGGCGTTATTTATGTCACCGAAGTGAGGGAAGTACGCAAAGCCTTGGATCGGGTATGGGAGGAAATCAAAAAAATATAATGGCGATTACAAAAGTTTATGCAATTACAAAAAATCTATGGTACACCGTTTCGTATGCTGCCGATGAAAAAAAGACAGGTCTTGACGGCGTGATTGAATATGCGGTCAACCCGAACAAGACCGAGCAGCGGCTTTTTGAAGCGTGTATCAACTGTCAGAGCAAGGAAACGGCATACAGCGAAATGCAGGAGGTAAAAGAACGCTGGGGAAAGACGGACGGGATTTTGGGCTATCATTTTATACAATCTTTCAAACCGGGCGAAACCACACCCGCGCAGGCGCACACGATAGGGATAGAATTTGCGAAGCTTTGTTTTGGAGATCGCTTTCAGGTGGTGATTGGCACACACCTGGATGAAAAGCATCTGCACAATCATATCGTAGTAAACTCCGTATCTTTTGTTGACGGCGGGAAATACCATTCTTTCCCTGCAAGCTACTACAATAAAATCCGTCTGACATCGGACCGGCTGTGCGAGGAAAATAACCTTTCCGTTGTCGTACCAAAAGGAAAAGGTCTGCACTATGCCGAGTGGAAAGCGTGCAAAGAGGGTAAGCCCACTCTCCGCGGGCAGATGCGGGAGGAGCTGGACGAGATCATCAAAGCATCCTACACCATGAAAGACTTTTGGCGGATACTGGAGCAGCGGCAGTATATTATTCACCGCCGGGGCGAAACGATCAAGCACACTTCCATTATTCCTCCATTCGGCAAGCGCGCCGTCCGGCTGGACAATTTAGGTAAAGGATATAGTGAGCAGGATATTTTTGAAAGAATAAAGACCAACCGAAACGGTATCAGAACGGCAGCCCCAACAGAATTACCCAAGAAGCAATATACCGTCAAGGGCAGCTTTACCCATGCAAAGCGCAAAAAGCTGAAAGGTTTCCAAGCCTTATACTTCCGTTATCTATACCTGTTCAAGAAAATACGCAGAAAGCAGACTCCGCAGCGGTTGTCTTTTTTTATGCGCGAGGAACTCATCAAGCTGGAGCGATACCAACGGCAATTCAAGTTTTTAGTCGCAAACAATGTCGAAACCGGTGCGGAGCTATCCTCCCTGCAACAGAGCAAAGAGGACGAAATGGAACGGCTGGTACAGCGCCGCAAACAACTTTACGAAGAGAGGACAGATGAAAATTGTGAGGAAATCAAGGAAAAAACAAACGAAATCAACGCAGAGCTTTCCGCACTGCGCTGCGAGGTACGATTATGCAAAGCTATATTTAAGGATGCCTATCGTATATCCGAGAAAAAGAGGCAGGCGGACGAACTGCAAAAACAAGCCGACAAGGAGAGGATAGAATATGAACACAAGCGGAGAAGTCGCTGATTTAATGGTCAAAGAAGGAATACAGATCACCGAGTCCACGGCAAAGCTGGTCGGGCTTGGCGCGAAAAACCTTGCGGCGATTGTCATCGCCTTAATCAACGACGATACAAAGTTGCAAGGTAAAACCAATTTGAAACAGCTTTTGAAATCGGATAAACCGTTATGTATCCTGCAAATCAAAGAAGATGATTTGCGGGCATTTAACAGCGAAACGAAAAAATACGGCGTACTCTTTACGGCGGTCAGCGATAAAACAAACAATACCGGCTTATGCGATATTATCGCAAAACAGGACGATGTGACAAAGCTCAATTACATCATGGAAAAAATGGGTTATGCTGCACCAGAGATTGAGCCTGAGCCGGAACAAAGCAAAAACGAAAAGGAAACACCTCAAAAAAAACAGTCTCCCCGTGTGAAAGAAAATCAACGCGAGAGCGGATTTATGAAGCGCGGGGATACGGAAAAAACGGACAGCGGTATTGAGTATAAGCCGTCTGTTCGGAAAAAGGTTGAGGAGTACAAGGAACAAATCAAAGCGCAGGCCGCAAAATCACCGGAACAATTGGTTCCGAACAACATTGGCAGAAAATCCAAAGAGAAAGGGAAATCACGTTAATGAAACTTGTATATCCACGATACCGGGAGCCGCCGTAGTGATATGGAGGCTCTCTTTTTATAAAAATAAAAATATATTTATGGAGGATTCTAAAATGAAGACAAAACATCATTTTTCTTTAAAATTGGCAATATCCATGTTTTTAACACTTGCCATGCTGCTTAGTATCGTACCCGGTATCACTTATGCCGCACAGTCCAACGATTATGTCGATCCGGCAGATGTGTGGCTGACCTCGAACGGCAGGACAGATGAATTTGATTCCAATGCTTCCGTAACTTCTGGAACCATGTATTGCACCGTATGTGAAAAAGACACGCTGATGACCAGCTACCGAGTGCCGGAATACACACGGTCAGGCGAAACGGCCTTAAACCGCGGCGTAAAATATTCTGACGGTACTTTCATTGACGGCGAAGGCACGGGCAACTTGGATTTTGGTACACCGGGTATTGATGCATACTACACAGGACATCAATGGACAAAATCTGTTTGCCAAACCTGCGGAACGATCAACTCTATGGAAGGACCGGATGTATACTCCTTTAACAAAAACGTATATACCTTGTACCCCTGCGATCATAATTTTTTCCTTGATTTCGATAATACCGCCTATGAGCAATATAATGAAACTTATCATAAAACGATTTTAAAACGCGGCGAATACTGTCAATTTTGCAAGGGAACATTTGCACAGGCTTCTGAAAGTCAGGACCACCACGATTTTACCGAAACGATAGACGCCCAGCTTGGCAACCACCGCTTTTATGTGGCGGAATCCTGCGAAGAGTGCGGCTATCAGACCAGCGAATATTTAGCGGCAAAGAGCGTTGTAGCAAGCTATTACGGCACAGCGGACGGCAGGGCGCACACCGTCACCGTATCGGATTTGTCCGACAGCGGAGTACATACTTCTATTCGCTATGGAAAATCGGCGGGAAACTGCAATCAGACCTCCGCACCCAACTACACCGAGGCAGGATATTACCCTGTGTATTATGAAATCGACTATGAGTACGATGGGGAAAACATGACAGAAAACGGTGTTTCCTACGTATGGCTTTTAGCAGAAAGCGCGGGCGGCGGCAATGAGGATAGCGGTTCTGCGGCTCCACACATTCACGATTACAGGTATGTGGAAACAGTCCCGCCCTCCTGCACCGATTTAGGCTTTGAACGCTGGCAGTGCGATGGCTGCGGAAGATTGGAAAAACGCAACTACACCCCGGCAGCCGGTCATGATTATGAGGATATTGTGATTCGCGAAGCAACCTGTAAACAAGGCGGACTTGTACTGACCATGTGTAAAAAGTGCGGCGACTTCCACGAGAAAACCACACCAACCGGCGAACACAAGTATAATACGAAAGTCCATAACCCCACCTGCCGCGAAGTCGGCTATACCGAACATACCTGTGAGGTTTGCGGCGATAACTACATTACAGATATAACACCGCTCATTTCTCACGCTTACGAGCGCACTACCAAAGAGCCGACTTGTACGGAACAAGGCTACACCACTTCCACCTGTACCATGTGTGGTTCAAGCTATGTATCCGACTACACCGATCCGACAGGACACTCATGGGACGAGGGCACCGAGGTAACGAGCCCCACCTGCACGGGCGAAGGCGTTATGGAATACCGTTGCCTAAATGAGGGCTGCAATGAAACCATGATAAAATCCGAATCTGCCACTGGGCATACACCGGGCGCGCCGGCAACCTGTACCGAACCGCAGATTTGTACCGTATGCGAAACGGTGCTTTCGCTTCTGACCGGACATCACTATGAAACAGAAGTTGTTGATCCCACTTGTACGGCAATGGGTTACACGGTTTATACCTGTGCAGACTGCGGCGACAGCTACACAGCAGATTACACGGATAAAGCAGAACATGATTACAATGCTGTCATAACCGATCCAACGTGTACCGAACATGGATTCACTACTTATACCTGTTCCGTCTGCGGGGATGAATACATTTCGGACTATACTGAAAATTTATCCCATGATTATGAGGCAGTTGTCACCGAGCCGACCTGCACCGCAATGGGATTTACCACCTATACCTGTACAGTGTGCGGGGACAACTATGTCGGCGACTATACCGACATGACCGAGCACAATTACAACAAACAGGTGATCCCTCCGACCTGCACCGATCAGGGCTATACGATTTACACCTGCCCCGATTGCGGCAAGGAATATATCGGGGACATCACCGACTGCCAGCAGCACCACTACATTGAAACGGTAACGCTGCCGACGTGTACCGAGATGGGTTACACAACCTATGTATGCGAAACCTGCGGCGACACCTACAAGGACAATTACACCGACAAGTTACCACATGATTATGAAACGGCAGTGACACCGCCGACGTGTACGGAACACGGATATACAGTATATACCTGTAAGAATTGCGGAGACAGCCACACAAGCGACTACGTTGAAGCGTTAGGACACAAGCCCTCTGAATGGATCATAGATGTTCCGGCAACCATTGAACAGGCGGGACAAAAGCATATCGAGTGCTTGACCTGCGGGAAGGTATTGCAGACCGTTGAAATCCCCCAGCTTGTAGACGGCGACCATTCAGATGAGGACGGCAACGCGGAAGTCGGCGTATATTCCATTATCTTAACCGATGAAAGCGGCAAGCCGGTCTTTGACAGCGAAATTACAATTGATAAGGACGATAATGTGACAATCAAACTGCCGGAAGGCAGGCTGCTTGATTTTGAGGACCGGACAACGATTACAGTATTTTATACCGAAACACAAGCCCCGAAAGAAGGTTTGCAGATTTTCATTTATGACGCAAATAACAATGCTGCAACCGGTAAAACTGACGTAAGCGGTCAGCTCACCGTGCCGAACAATCAGAGTTCCACCGGTGACGGCAACGGAACCGTCGGCACGGACGACGGCGATGAGAAAAAGACCTATGTTGTAACCGTGACCGATAAAACAAATGTTGTGATCACGAATTGCGATATTTACATCGGCGAAAGCAATAACCTTGTTGTGGATTTGCCGGAAGGGATAAAACCGACAAGCGAATATCCGGTAATTATCACCGTCAACGATCAAAACGGCAAGCCGCAGACAGGCGTAGCCGTGATTGCGCTGGGCGATGCGGACTATGTGGAAAAAGGCACGACAGACATTTACGGAAAAGTTACTTTGCCAATTACGAATGAAGGCTATACCGATGAGGACGGCAAAGTCAATGTGGACGGAATCAATGTGATTGACAATGACGAATTAGGCTTTATCCAAAATGCCTATGTAGTGCATAACGAGGACGGCAGTAT
>CASGBM010000046.1 GCA_949299615.1 uncultured Eubacteriales bacterium
GCGGAGAGCGCCGTGCGAACGAAAGCCCTTGTTTTCAAGCGAAAACTCTTGAAAAGAGGTTTCGACTTGAAGCGTGTCGACTTTATCGACACGCTGAGAATTCGGCAAAATAAGCCGAATTCCTTTTTACAGCAGCACATATTTTTTTAATTCCTGTCTGCTTTCAACATTCAGTTTTTGCATAGCGTTTGTGATGTGCCATTTTACAGTGTTTAAAGAAATATTCATATGGTCGGCAATCTCCTTGTTGGTCCACCCGCGGGCAGCCAGCATGGACGCAGCGAATTCCGTTGTCGTCAAATTGTCCGCCACATCATGTCCGGTATATGGGTTATGTATCCTTCTCCAACCAGCAGAAAATCGGTAAGTAATATCAATGATCCGTTTAAAGTCCTGCGGATATTCCGGTTTTATAATCGCCTCGAGCATTCCGCCCAAAAGCCCATGGTGTTCGCCAAATCCTTCGATTAAATCATCCGGTTTGGCAATTTCCCAAGCTGCAAGCAAATGCTCTTTTGCCTTGTCCATTTGTTTCAAACTCATATAATCCATAACCGCAACCAAGTGCAGATAAATAGATGGGATCGGATATTCTTCTAACTGCATGTTCAAAGTTGCTTCCACGATTCCAAGGCTTTTTTGATAATCCTTTTGCAGATAGGTATAATGTGCATTTACGTATAATGCAAACATGCGGATTCCCGGCGGAAGCATAGGAAAAAACTCCTGTATGGACGATAGTTTTTCCGGCAGGGGAAGGTGCAAAAGCACAGCTGCCGCTGATGAAATAAAAGACAGCGCCGCTTTCTTTTCCGGCTGTTTTTCAGAAACCTCCGTAAGCATTTCTTCCACCATCGTCAACGCAAATCTTGTTTTTTGTGTCCTTCCGACCGCAAGGTTTGCATATGCATAGATCAGGCAAGCAGAAAGCCGTATATTCACATTCGGTTCCCCAAGCAAAACCTCGGTTGCCTCTATGGCTTTTTCCGGCTGACCCCTAAAATAATAATACTCTGCGAACGCGACCCGCCTTTGCAGACTGTCAGAGATATTATTGACATATTCCAAGCATTTGCCCGGTTCGAACGCCGTATTCATCAGCGGCATCAAACCCGGAAAGGACATGGTCTGTCTTCTGCGCGGAGCAGCCGGAGATTGCTGTGATTTGCGCGGATCTTCCGGTTTTGCCGCCCCATAGGGAATCCCCCATGCATTCCCAAACTTTTTCGCGCCTGCGACTCGACCCGTCACACAATATTTCTGCACCAAGCGCTCTGATATATTCCATTTTTGCGCCGCTTCGCGCACAGTGATATATTCCATAACGCACTCCTTTTTCCAATCCATTCCCCTACAAAGCATTTGCTCTGCTAATAATTTTTATCCAAAAATTTCTGTCTTTGTTCGTTTCTACGAACACTTTTATTATACAGTAAATAAAAAAAATTTGCAATCTTTTCAAGAAAATTGTTTTTTTCCTATACTAAAACGGAGCAAATGTCAAAAAATTTTACCTTTTTGCTAAAAAGTGGGCAAAGCATACCAGATAAAATTTGAAAGCGAGCGCCTGCCGCATGGCAGGCGCTCGCTTTGTTTAATTCTATTGGTCTTTAACTGTTCGAATCGCGTTTTTGTTTTCCGTTAATTTCCCCACGATACCAGGACGAATGCAATATCCTTGGAATCAATTTTACCGTCGCGGTTTAAATCATATTTTGCATACGCCGGGTGGTCGGAAACCAAATTATCCGTTCCAAAGTAGGAAACCACCGCTGACAGATCATACAGGTTAATTACGCCGTCCTGCATAATATCTCCGGCGAGGAACGTTGTCGTTTTTGCAGAGTTTGCATTGCCCGTCTCTATCTCCTGCGCCGCGCTCATTACATTGTTCCAGAAATGAAGCGTTTTGTCCTCGGTCATGTTAACCGTATAAACCGCGGTCCGATAACCCGCTCCTTTTACCGTCACCGTGTAGGTAAGGTATCTTGACAGCTGGTCTTCAATACGGATGGTGTATTTTCCATTCACCATCTCCACGCCGCCGCTTCCCAGTTTATATTCCAGCGCATCTGCCAAATCGCCGCCGGAAACGGTTACGGTCATATCCTGATATGCGGTCGGCTGTGATTCTACCTGGTTCGGGAACTCAATATCAATCACGAGATCCCGGCGTTCCGGCTCGCTGGTAACGGACAGTACCTCGTTAATATCCAAAATCCCCTCTACCCCTCTGGGGGTGTATTGCTCTACAATGCTGTCCTGTGTTTTGGTTGTATTGGCCACATTAACTCCCGCCGGATCAATGGACAGCTGGGCTGAACCAAAGCCGCCGAACACGATTTTTGCTATGGCAATTTTGCTGCCGCTTTCTGAATTTTGATTGATCCCGTCGTAGGAGAACAGGTAGCTGTTTGTCTGCGAACCCGGTCTCACGTTGACGGCGCTGCCCTCATAAGCCAGCACTTTATAGTTTATGCCGCTGCCATTGAGCTGGAACGTCAGCTCTGCAGAGGTAAGCCCATTTATAATCTTTCCGTCTTCAGCAGAAGACAGATAGAGATAATATTCCTGATCCGTAATCGGAGCAAATTCTACTTTGACTGTACCGGTGACCTCCGCATTGCTGCGCGGCGCATATGCTACCTGATAGGTAGAAAATGACGGAGCAACAAACGAAACGTATAATCCGTCTGCCGAAAGCGTTGTATTTTGAATTTTTTCCGCCGCCGTACCATCATAGTGATACACGCTGACAGACCCATCCTCCGCCGGAACCGGCAGCATCAAGGTTACGGAGCGGCCTTTGAGTTCGATTTCGGTTTCTGTCCCGTCCGAAGAAATTTTGCGCACATAAATATCTGCTGAAACAGTGGTCTTTCCTTCCAGTTCCTCAGAGAACGCCTCGCCGATTGCATCCACCTCGTTCTGCGGCGCGCGCGCCATCACGACCTGATAGGTCGTATCCGGCAAATGCTCTACGGCATCGTCTTCGGCAAGGTCGGACACCGTCACGGTTGCGCTGCCCAAAGAGGCAGTCGTAATAAATTCCGCCGGCGACGGCTCAACCTGATAGGTCCCGTCCCCTTTTTCCGTTACGATACATCCCGCCTGTACCAGGTCTTTTGCTACCTCATTATTATATGTCCCGCCGGAAATAAACGGTTTTTCCGCAGGATCCAAATATTTCGCATCGATCCCCGCTATACCTCCGATAAAGCGCCCGCCTGCAACGGACAGGGAAACCTCCTGCGAGCACTGCTCTGCGCCGGCTGCCTGGTTGCAATCCATGACACGGATGCCATAGTCTGTGACAGACTGGAATTCTCCTCCGCTGATGGAAACAGAAAGCGGGTTTTGCGCATAGGTGTCCGCGCGCTGCGCCACTACCGTAACTGCATCGCCCGCATTGCCCGCTCCGGAGTGGTTACGAAACGCATTTACAATTTCTTCGGTGGTCTCCCCTGTTTCGCCGCCTTTCACGTTCGCCGTAAAGGTTCCGCCATAGATAGCAAGCGTCCCGCTGGAAATTTCTACACACGAACCGTTGGTGCTGGTGATGGACGGGCCCGCTCCGGTTTCTTCCGAACCAATCACAAGCTCGCCTGTCGGCATATAAAAGCTGGAACGGTAGGATTCGATCTCTCCGCCGGTAACGGTCACTTTGCTGGGCGTATCCCCGCCGGAACGAATAAAGTTCGTGCTCATTGCATAGGAATATGTTTCAATCACGCCGCCGGAAACTTCAACATTCGCACCTGCGCTTTCATTACCATATGCGCGGTTAAAGATATTAATCCCCGTGCCTGCGCTTTCCACAACCAGCCGGCTGCCATCTTTGACAAAAACGTTTCCGCCGTGTGTGGTAATGCAGCCGTTCGCGCTGCTGGAAACCGTTCCCTCAACGGTAACGGTCCCGCCGAAATTCACCAGCGTAGAGTTGTTTTTATTGGTACCGTATGTGGTTGTGATCTCCGCATCCTTTTCAACCGTAAGCGTTCCCCAGCTTAATATACCGTGCCGGTTCCCGCTGATCTCCATGACGCCGTTGCGGATCGTCAGGCTGCCCTGGTTATCCACAGCGCCGATAAAGGATTTGCCCACCTCCTCATCTGCCACAGTCAGCGATGTGTCCAGATTGAGCGTGTTTCCGCCGAGGTCGAGCGTCACATCGGCATCTTTCGGGATTTGGAAATTGTCAAAATTCGAATTCTGCGTCATCACGATCGGCGCCTTTTGCAATATTGCGCTTTCAATCGCCGCATCAATATCGTTAAACTGTTCCTCTCCCACCGTAAAGCACAGGGGCCTTACTGCGGTGTAAATATCATCGCCGTTTTCCAGCCTTTCTTTTTGAATGATCATGGTGCTGTCATAGGGAGTAAAGAAGCCTTCTTCCACGCTTCCTCCGGTCACGGTAACCTCCGCCCCTTCTGAAAGCTGTATGGACGCGCTGTCAGAAGCCAAAAGGGAGGCTCCCTCGTTTAAAATGAAATGCAGCGTCTGTCCCTTTGATACAGTAACAGACGGCGCCGTACCCGTTCCGTCCGGGTTTATCGTAATCGTTACGACCCCATTCTCATCTTTATACGCGTTGTATAAACCGGTGGAGGCGTTGGCTATGGTGCCGTAGCAGTCATAATAGATATCGCCGTAGTTTATGTGGTAGTCCGCCGGCGGAGCGTCTTTTTCCGCAAGGGTAAGCGCGCCCTCCTGGTCTCTCACCAGCAGCTTGGCAGCGTCATAATAATTTTTGTTTAATCCGGCGGGACCAAAAACCCTGCCGCCGTTAAACTTTACGGTCGCATTAAGATTGACCCAATTGATATCATTGCTGCGCACCACTCCGCCGTTCATAATAAACGTAGTGCCTGTTGATTTTGAAATTTCATATTGAACAGACACATCTTCCGCCGTCATAATCGTTCCGCTTTCCAGCGTGACGGAAGCAGAGCTGGCTATGCCGATAACGGAGTTTTTCGAATTGGAAATAATGGTTCCCGAATTGTCCCCCTTGCTGTCTAAAATCACCAGCGAGGTGCCGGACCCGGAAACATTCACCGCTTTTAGATACGTGTTGTCAGATTCAAACTCCAGCCGGTGCCCGTTTAAATCGAGGGTAACCTGTGTTTTGTTGTTTACGTTCAGCTGTTCGCTGTAGCTGATATCTGCATCCAGACGGATGTAGCTGTTTTCTGCTGAAACAGCCGTTTTCAGATCTTCAAACGTGGTAACCAGATAAGGTTCCTCTTCTGTCCCCGCACCGCCAAGCGCAAACGGAACAATCCCGGCTGCCGCTGACAGAAGGCACACCATCAGTGTGACTGCCAAAATTCGCATCGCATGTTTCATCGTTTTCCGCCCTTTCTTTTCTATTTGATATTAAAATAGATTCTCAGTATGTCTTCCATTCCATATATTATCATATGAAGTATATTATGTCAATCTTTTTTCTAGTTTGAAAAACGATATAAAAGGAACGCTCTCTGCTTTTTGCAGCACTATGAAATATCCGCATTGCTATCTTTCTTGTTTCGTCACAGGAACTGTCTTTTTTGCGATCTTTAACCGCAAGCCGCTCTGTTAAAATCCATGGTCAGCACAAAGCTCTCCCAGTCATTTGCCGCCGGCACAAAATCAACCGCATAAACAACCGTTTTGCCGCCGTCATGCAAAAAGTGCTCGTGCTGAGAAATGGCTGTGCGGTATTTCTCCCTGTCGTAACAAAGACACATTCCGCCGATCTGGATTCCCCGTTTTGTCTCTTCCGGTTTTAAAAGCGTAACCACCCGCTCCGTTAGCTCCCCTTGCAGGTGAAACCGGTCAGTTAAAACTACGGAAGTCTCCGTAAATTGAAACTCTCTTTTTAGAAAAGACAGCTCCGGCGCGTCATATGCATGCGTCATATCCATGGTCAGTTTGCCGTCTGACCACTGCATGCTTCCGTAAAAATCTTTTCCCGCTTTCTGCCCCTTCCCGTTCACGATGGGGACTGCGTGGGAAAAGGAGTTGTTGCAAAAAACCTGATAACGGGTCGCCCGGTTAAAATATTGCTCCGTATATTCCCCCGCGCCCAGATCGCACACCAGCTGTTTGCCGCCTGCCGCCAAAAGGAAAGTCCCCACGTCATTATGGTTGTGCGGTTCCCCATTGTCACCGGCCTTTGCCGCAAAACCATAGTTTTTTGTCTTTTTAATAAACCAAGCCGACAGCTGCCAGTATATTTCCTCATCCCGGCATGCATTCTCTTCCGGTTCCTTTTTATTAAAATACAAAAACGAGCGAAATTCCCAGCACCAGCGCGCACACGGATCCGTAATCGTATGGTAGGCAAACGGCGGGAGGGAGATACTGTCGGGATAAATAGATTTTAACAAATGTAAAAGTCCCAGATTGTAGCCGCCTTGCATCGCACCGTCGGAAAAGCTCACAGTCACATTATCCGATAAAAACATTTTCTGTGCAAATCCGGCAATTGTTTCCACCCGTTTCTCTTTAAAATAGTCATATTTGCCGCCGGAAAACTGGCGAAGCAAATCAGCGTAAAAAACAAAAAATCCGAATCCATACTCCCAATAGGTAACCCCTTCGCGGCAAACGCCGTCCTCTTTATAGCTGTTAAAAAAGCACTCCATAACCGCGTCTATTTTCGGCTTGATTTCCTCCCATTTTTCCGGCCATTCGTAAATAAATGAGCAAGCGACGCTTCCGGCGCACCCAGCCGCCCAATTGCTTTGGGCGGTTTCCCACCAATCCAGCCGGTCTTCCAGCAGGTATTTGATTTCGCTTAAGGCAAATCCGGTCTCTGCCGCAAATAAGTCAATAAACGCATTTAAATTTTGTTCCCAATTTTTCAGGTGGGCAGGTACAGCCCAGTTATACTCATCGCAAATTGCCCATATAACATCCTGCAATTGTTTTAAATACTCTTCTTTTTCCGGAAAAAGAAGGCACAAAAGGGCGCAGGAGTTCAGTCTGGCACGCCGGTTAAAATATGCCGCCTCGTACACGCTGCGGTTTCCGTTTTCAAAATACAGCCGAAAATCACGGTAGCGCAAACTTTCCAGCGGTGTTTGGGTATTTTCCTGGTACTGCTTAAAAAGCGTATCTAAAAGCGGGCGGTATGCCGGATCGTTCCGGATTCCCACCCAAAAGCTTTTATCTTTTGCCTTTTCCAACAACATAATTTTCCCTCTTTCTGTGCATTGTTCGCGCCGTTATGCTTTTTGCGTGCAGACAGGCGCTTAGCAATCTGGCAGGAACGGAAAAGCCGTCCCTGCCAGATTTATGATACCATTGTAATTTTGTCTGGCAAAGGCCTCAGCGCAAAATGCAGAGGTTTTGCCGCAGCCGCTATCTTTGAAAATATGCTTTCAGCTTGCAAAGCGTCTCTACAAAATAGTAGTCGCTGTAAATCAGCGGGATATGGATTCCGCCTTTTAAATGGTAATCCACTGTTCCCATAGGAACCAGCTCCTCGCTTTCTAAGCCGTAATTGCACAATTTCTTATCATAGGTGTCAATCTGTTTTACCGCGGCCTGCAAATAAAAGTCTTTTTCGCTCTCTTCCACCGCCCCCGCAATTGTAACAAATCCGCTGGCGGCAATCATGCCGGCAGAGCTATCCACAATATGCGGCTCTTTGGGCTGGCGAAAATCACACAGGGGAATGTCTTCGTCCCCCTGCGCGGATATAAAGTAGTGTGCCACGCGCTTGGCCACGTTCAAATAGTCGCGGTTTCCCGTGCAGGCATAGCACTGCGCAAAACCGTTCAGCGCCCACGCCTGCCCTCTGGACCATGAAGAGCCATAGCCATAACCCTGACCTCCATGGCTTTTTATGATTTCGCCGGTTTCCACATCAAACGAGACAATGTGGTTTGCCGAGCCATCTTCTCTAATATGGCTTTTCATTACGGTGTGCGCAAAACTGTCTGCAATATTTTTATACCGCGGGTCTTGTTCCGTCTCCGACGCCCAATAAAGAAGCGGGATATTCATCATGCAGTCAATGATTCCCAGCGTACCCTTTTCTCCATCCCCCTGCCAGGCCCGGATATACCGGCTTTTAATATTATACCTTGAAGCCAGGACAATGGCGGCGAGGAGACCGGTTTCCTTTGCCCTCTCATGACCGGTCAGTTCAAATTCTTTCACAGATGAGAGCTGGAACAAAAAACCCATGTCGTGGTGCAGGCGGGAGGGATATTCAAATATACGGAACAGTTTTTCGCCGATTTTCTCTGCATATTTTCTGTAATCCTCATAACCCGTCTGTTCGTACATCAGCCACAGCAGGCCGGGATAAAAGCCGTTTGTCCACGCCTCAGGCAGCTGCGCATACTGGTCGTTGTATTTTCCGTCCGCCCCCGTTGTGTACGGCACAGTATCTCCAATCCGCTTTGCTGTAACCCGAAGCTTGCGGTCTACCTTGTCAAGGATTTGGTCAATCCATTCCCTCATTTTCTGCCCATTTTCTATTTTGTTTCCTGAAACCATTCATTTGCCTCCTGTGTCAACTGTGTCAATCCTGCGGAATTCATTTCCTCAACATATTGGTCAAATTCTTCCAAACTTCTCTGCCCGGTGATGAACAAAACAATTGCTTCCTTTGCCTTGCTTTCTAAGATACTCGTATATTGTCCGGAAGAGGGCAGTCCTGCCCAAACTTTGTTTTCATACCCATCAAAGCTGGCAACTTGGTTGGCATAATCAAAATCCTTTTTGTTCACGGATTCGCCAAATTCAAAGTTGTTCTGCAGATAGGCAATTCCGTTTGTATTTAAACCGGCTGCGGCTTCGGAAATATTTTTCTCTGTAAACAGGCTTCTGTCATAATAGCCTGTTGCGCTGTCATAGACATAATCCTCGTTTTCAATTCCAATTACTGTAAGCTTGTAAAAATCAAAATCGGAATTCACTTTCTCATGAATTTGCAGGATTTTTTCCAGTTTGCCTTCGGTATTTTTTACATTTTTCCCCATTACGATATAATTGCCGTTATATACGCCCCACTTGTAGGTGCCGGATTTGCCGTCCTTGCCGGTAAACGGTTTTCCAGTGGTGTAGCTCGCATTTTCTCCCTGCAGATCTTTAAATGTAGTGTAGTTGTTGCTCGCCTTTGTGGTTTGTTCCTCACTGGAAATGTGATAATAGGCGCCCGGAACAGAAAAACCTATTCTGCCGTTGCAGAAAGACACGCTGTTTGCCCAATATTGTCCTTTATTTTCTCCGGTAATAAATTCCGGATCAATCAGCCCATCCTGATACCATTTATTTAAAAGCGTAAGCGCCTCTTTCATTTCCGGCATGGTCAGCGTATATACCAACTTGCCGTCCTGCTCCAGCCAAATTCCGTATTCCTGTGTGCCAAACGCGCCGTATACGGCATTAAAGCCCATCGAAGACAGCGCATATGTATCTTTTTCCCCATTTTGGTCAGGGTCATTGTTTACAAATTTATAAAAGGCATCCTCTGCTTCGTCCAATGTTTCCGGAATCTTGTCAATGCCGACATTTCGGAGCCAATCATCTCTCCAAATCGGGACGTAAGGATATCTGCCCTGGATGTTCAGCGTGGGGATTCCGTACAGCTTGCCATCCACCTGAATATCCTGCCACAAGCTCTCCCAGGCATTGGTCTTGCAAATGTCATAAAGCGTCGGGGCATTTTCCTTGAGCGTTTCCTCCGTATAGTCCGCAAGTACGCCCTGGTCCAGATACGATTGATACACATCCTTGGAAAGGCGCATAACGTCAGGAATCTGATTGGAGGCAATGCGCATATTCAAAAGCTCGGTCATCTGGTTTCTGTCCAGATAAATAAAGTTAATGTTCACCCCCAGGATTTCTTCATACTTTTTAACGATCGGGGATTCTTTGTCCACATAATCGTCACACTGCGGCAGCCAGTCGATGGTCATTACGCCATCGTCCTGCGACTGCACCTGCTGTTGGTTTGCGCAGCCTGCTGCAACTATTGCCGCTGTCATGCACAAAGCCAGAAACAAGCATAATTTCTTTTTCATTTTCTTTCTCTCCTTTATGAATAAATTTTACCCTTTTACAGCACCCACCAGCATCCCTTTTACAAAGTATTTTTGAATAAAGGGGTAGATGCACATAATCGGAATAGAGGAAACGATAATCGTTGCGCCTTTAATCGCCTCTGTGCTGCTGGATTGACCGGGAATTACCACCGCCGATATATCCATTGTCTGCTGGGAGGACTCGATGATGATTTTCCTCAGCACCGTCTGCAGCACAAATTTTGACGGCGTCTGAATATACATCAGACAGTCAAACCACTGGTTCCAGTTGCCCACTAGGATCCACATGGCCAGTGTCATGATAATCGGCATGGAAAGCGGCAGCATAATGGAAACCAGCACACGGATTACGCCCGCACCGTCAATACAGGCAGCCTCTTCCAGTTCATCCGGCACCGCCATAAAGAAATTTCGCACGATCATCAGATAAAACACATTAATCGCCATCGGAAGAACCAGCGACATTACGTTGTCAAATAGGCCCAGCGATTTAACTAAAAGATACAGCGGAACGGTTCCGCCGGACACAAATTTTGTAATCATAACAAAAATGGTCCAAAACTTTTTGTTAGGCAATTTTTTGTTTGCCAGTGCATATGCCGTAAATATTGTCAGCGTCATCTGAATGAGCAGCGCCCACACAACCCGAATCAGCGTATTTTGATAGCCAGACCAGATCATATTATTGCCAAATACCTGCTGGTAGGCTTCCCATGTCGGCTTTTTCGGCCAGAAATAATAATGGAGCGAACTCGCCTCCGACGCTGTGCTAAAAGACGTTTTAATCACTTCCCAAAAAGGAAACAGCATCATAAATGATAAAAAAATTAATATTGCATAATTGATCACGGTAAATATTTTTTCTCCCGCTGTTTTTTTGCCAACCATTCTCTCACCTTCCCATTTGGATGTTCCTTATCTTCCTACCACAAAGCATATTCATCAAACGCTCTGCAGAGATAATTGGTCCCTACGATTAAAATTAAAGCAATCACATTTTTAAACAGGCCAATGGCTGTTGATAAACTGTACTGCATGCCTTCGATTCCGATTTTATAAATGTACGTGGAAATTACTTCGCCCGTTTTATACACTGCCGGGTTGTACATATTAAAAATTTGATCAAAATCGTCATTTACAATAGATCCCACTTGGAAGATAAACATAATTACAATTGCCGGCATAATAGAAGGGAGCGTGACCACCCACATCTGTTTCCATTTTCCTGCTCCGTCAACGGTCGCCGCATCATATAGCTGCATATCCACGCCGTTGAGCGCAGCCAGATAAACAATGGTCCCCCATCCTATTTCTTTCCAGATAGACGTAATGACCAAAATCGGCCGGAAC
This sequence comes from uncultured Eubacteriales bacterium, assembly GCA_949299615.1. Lineage (GTDB taxonomy): Bacteria > Bacillota > Clostridia > UBA1381 > UBA9506 > RGIG1666. Next base: position 11,400 of record CASGBM010000046.1, read on the forward strand.
CAGTTATTATCCGCCACAAAGTAAATCGGCTCAAAGCCCAGCGCCTTGATGATAAGATTGACAAAACCCGTGGATGGCGAAAGGAAAGATATGATGACTCCGCCGAACACGACCCACGACAAAAAATGCGGCAAATAGCTAATGGTCTGCACCACTTTTTTAAAGCGCAGATTGCGCACTTCATTGAGCATCAGCGCCAAAATAATCGGTGCAGGGAAGCTAAACACCAGTTTCATTGCACTGATAATCATGGTGTTTTTAAAAGAATTCCAAAAATCATTGGAGGCAAACGTCATTTTAAAATATTTTAAGCCTGCCCAATCACTTCCCAAAATTCCCTCTAACAGTTTGTAGTCTTTAAAAGCAATGGTTACGCCATAAAGCGGAATATAGTGAAAAACGATAAAGTATACCAGGCCCGGTACCAGCATGAGAAAAATCGGCCAGTTTTTCTTATATTCCATCAAGTTTGTTTTTAGTCTGCCGGACGGTTTCTCCCGTCCGACAGCTATCATATTTCTCATTCTCATTCACCAACCTAAGACTTTGCAATTTTTTGGAGCAGCCGGTCCATAACCGCCGCTGCCTCTGCACGGGTACAGTTGTTTTTCGGCAAAAAACGCATTTCGTCATCGCCCGAAACCAATCCTTCCTGCACTGCTGCGGAAACATATGGATATGCCCACGAACTGATTTGCTCCCGATCCGTAAAGGCAAGTGCCGTGCTGTTTTCTGCCGGATAATCAAATAATTTTTCCATGGCGCTGACCAAAATTTTTACCATTTCTTCTCTCGTCACTGCATCGTCAGGGCGGGCATTTTCTCCGTCCCCGTCTAAAATGCCGTACTGTTTTGCACTCTCCATCACATCGGCATACCATGCGTCTTGCAAAACATCTGCAAAACAACCGGCAAACGGGATGGATTCTTTCCCGGAAGCACGCAGGATAATTGCCGCCAGTTCCGCGCGGGTGATACTCCTGTCGGGCTCAAACGCGGTCTCGCTGACCCCATGGATGACGCCTTGCTCCGCCATCCGCAAAATACTTTCTTTTGCCCAGTGTCCTTCTATATCTTTAAAATTAACAGTCTGACCAGACGGCTCATCTCCCTGATTTTCTCCCGGACCTGTTGTTCCGCCGCCTGTTCCGCCAGTTCCGCCTGTCCCGCCGGAGCCGCCGCCGGAGCCGATATGCTAAATAAAAATCATTGCCCACGCGCACAACCGGCTCCGTTTTCAAAAGTTCTTCCACATCCTCCGGTTCACATTCTAAAACGGCTGCCTGGCTTCCTACGCTTGTTATGTATTCGCACGCGCCGGAAATTTCATACCGGTTGGTCAATTTGACCGGTTGGGAAATGCGGACCGAATAATCCGGTGTAATGACTACGCTTTTGCCGTTTTCATGGGGCATAGATATTTGCCCTGTATAATTTTCGCCGCCTTGCGCCTCTGTCCCCGCAGCAATATACAAGGTGTACAGAAGCTCGGATTTTTCTTTAATCAACGCATATTTTTGCAGTTCTGTTTCATCAAATTTTGCGGTCACTCCATCCTCTGTCTGTGTCAGTTCAGACGGCGGGCGGACCTCATCGTCTCCAATATATGCGTACCCATCTGCCATCACGGGCATAATTTCTTTTTCATTTAAGTATATTTTTTCACACTCTTCCGGCACATAAACTGCCGCACTCACATTTATGTCCTCACTGCTCAGGTACAAATTGCTCCCTTCGTAGCTGATGGCAAGGCTGGAAATCGGGACTTCTGCTTTTATCACCTCGCGCCCGTCAATAACCAGGGTTTTGCCTTCAGCTATGCTGACGGTGCTCAGTTCACCATAGCTGTTCTTTTCAAAAAACGCCATTTTCCCGTCAAAGCTGTTTCCCTCTCCAAAGCGGTTGCTTTCCCCGGTAACTTGGTGTGTCAGCAAATAGTAGGCCGTATTGCTGTTGATTTGGATTTGGAGCGCCGTAGCCTCCGTTTTATCTCTTCCGGTATCCAGCCTTTTTACCGTAACCGTGTCGTTTGCACCGAGTTTTTCCGGATAAAGCACCGTATCGTAGCTGACCTTGCCCGCCTTATTCTGCCCATAGGACAGATAAGGAACCTTTGCGCTGGAGCTGCCCGCAGGACCAAAGCCCCAGCCGTCTTTTATTTCTTCCTCCAAAATTTCCGGGTCGGCAGGGACAATCTTCAGATTTGCCCTGTTGTTAAAATTCGTTTGCGCCATTTTGCTTTCTGCGTCAACCGACAAATTGGCTCCATAGGGCGTATGCCAGGTTTGCCGGTAGTCGTTGACCGTTGTATCATCGGTTGGCGTGAGCAGGTCTGAAACGATAAAATAATTGGGCTTGATAAACAAAATTGTCCGCTCATGCCGCACATTTTCATTCGAATCGGTATATCCTTCGTAAAAATCGGTATAGTCCGTCACCGCCAGCGTGTTGGTTTCCCCAAAATCGGTGTTGCGCTGCGGCGCGTGGTTAACCGAAACCGTGTTATGCGCTTCGGTGTCATAGGTCTGCCAGATTGCGATTTCATCATTCTCCAGATCGTAAGACACCTTGCCCGTATCGGATAGCATATTTTCGCCGTATGCGTCAAGATAAATGTGCAGTGCATCGCTGTGCCCGTGAATATTGCCTTTATAGTTGTTAATAAAGAGGAACGTATCCTCGGACTTCCATCCCGTTCTTAAAAACGTCCGCCTGCCGATGGGATAATTTGCCGACGTCCACGAGGGGATGGTGCCGCGCGCGCCATTGGTTCCAAAATACATAAACTCCTGGTCACCAAGCACTTCCGCCATTCCTTGAATATAGCTCCGCATCGTTGCTGCGCCGCCGTCGCCCCATTCTACGCTTTGGCCTTTATAATTGGCGCTGTCCATAATATATTTGGTAAAAAGCCTTGCTTTTTCTACAAACGCGTCAGAAAATTCAAGACCGGCCTCCTGCGCATCTTTTAAAAATCCCAGCACATTTTGCAGCGAACCCGCCGCGTAGGAGTTTGAATTTTCAATATATGCCCCGTCGTCTAAAATCAGGGGCGCAATATCGTTTTCCACCCGGTTGCGGATCGTTTTCAGCCAGAGCGGAACATCAGAAAATTCGGGAAATACCGCACAGCCTTTTAAAAAGGTTTTGGTCTGTGCCGTACCCCAGTTGCTCCCAACGCTAAACGACGTGCGCAGGTAGTCCTGGCTTTCCCAAAAATATTTCATCAGCGCCGTTGCCGCCGTTGGGGTCATGTACTTGCTGTCCAGCATGTTAAAAAATGTGGAATGCCACGACAGCGCGCGGATCGGCTCCTCCAGCGACCGCGGATAGCCTACGGCCTGATCCTGCAAAAAGTCGAACATCAGCAAAAGCGCATGGTACGCATAGTATTCGTCCCCTGTTTTTTGATAGGTCCGTACAAAAGTATCTAAAAAATGAAACCGGTTAAAATGGTACCAAAATTCCGTATAGTACCCGTCCGGCCATTCCCAGTCGGTACCGCCTTCGATTCCTTGCCAGGAAACAATGGTCAGGTTCCCTTTCATCGTGGCAAAGGTATCCGTGTTTTCATCAAATTCCCGGTTGTCGCGGAAAATCATCATTTGCGCCGGCTCGTCCCCTTCGGTTTTTGCATAAAACCTCAGTTTGGCGCTGGTGATAACGTCCGTATCCGATATGTTAGAGGTATCAATTTGCAGAAAACCCATGCAATAATTAGAATCAATCGGATCGCCGGAGTCGTGAATCAGCATTTCCTTCTCTGCGCCGAACACCTGGTTTTCATATCCTACCGCACGGATGTAAGTGTCACGCAGTATGTCCAGTCTCACCTGTTCGCCATTGATTACGGCATCTATATACGGCGCGTATTCGCTTTCCTTGGTTGCTACCCGGATAACGCCTTCCCATTTTTTTCTTGCATGCAGGCACAGCGTTGCAAACCCATCGCGGATTAGGTTTAAAAAGCTGGTTACGTCTATTTCAATCCACGCATACTCCGTCGGGATTTCCAGTTCCTTTGTCAGGAAACTGACGCGGTTGGTATAAATTCCGTCAATAATCAGATCCAGAGGATATTCTGTGGTGTTTTGCAATTCCGGAAACATCCCGCTGCTCCGCGTTTTATAATATTGCAGAAGTTCTGCTTTCGCGTCCTCATACCTGCCGGCTTTTACACACGCTTCCACCCCGCTCAGCTCATCAGAATAGTCATAGTTTATTTTGCCTTTTGTTGTCCATTCTTCGCTCCCTTTGTTCCATATTCCGAAAAACTGCTCATCCGTCAGCGATGAGGCGGTATCTTCAAATTCGTAATAGCCTTCTGCCGTAAAGTCCGGTTCCTCGCTGCCTTCGTCTGCCCCTTCTGTCTTTTCCGGCTCTGACAGTGTTTCCGGCGCACTTTCGTTTTCTGAAACGTTTGTCGAGGATACGCTGCCGGTTTCCTCCATGATCTCCCCGCCGGTCATTTCCGTTTCCGGCTCCTGCGCAAACACACAGGGAGCAAACGATATTACCATCACTGCCGCGAGAATCGCCGCTATTGCTCTATTTTTCATTTTGCTCCTCCCTGCATTAATATGCTGATTATTTTTGCAGCCTCCGCCCGTGTTATTTCGGACTTCGGCATAAACTGGTTCTCGTCCGTACCGCTGACAACGCCCATGGCATATAATTTTGCAACCGCACTTTTGGCATAGTCGGAAATCGCATAGCTGTCAGCAAACGAAAGCGCGCCTTCTGTCTGGCTGCCCCTTATTTTTTCAACAGCGCGGACCACAATTACTGCCGCATCTTCTCTTGTAATGGCGCGTCCCGTGCCAAATTCGGTCTGCGAAAGCCCCTGGATCACCCCTGCATGCACAGCCGCCGATACATACGGATAGCACCAGCTGTCCTCGGGAACATCCGCAAATGTTACGGCGCCTCCTTGCGTCTGCGGCAAAAACGCCGCAACCACCATTTTAACAAATTCTTCACGCGTAACAGAGGCTTGCGGCCTCAAAAGCCCGTCGCTTCCATTTAAAATGTTCCGGCTGACCAGATCCTGCAAATATGGTTTTGCCCATGGCAGTTCGTCAATATCCGCAAATTTTTCTGTGGTTTCCGCGGGTTTCATTCCGCCTGCCGGTATTCCGCTTGTTCCGCCGGTTCCGCCGCCGGAACTGCTGCTTCCTCTTCCGCCGGAACTGCCCGAGCCGCCGCCGGATGTGCCGGAGGTTTTTGCAGGCACCTTCATGTCATATTCCCGACGGATTTCCTGCCCGTTTAAGGAAAACAGAACCGACAGCCGCACATTGACATCTGCCGTTTTTCGCGTTACGGTTGCTCCCCCATTTTCATCAATAGAAAGAGCTTCTTCTCCATCGAGCACCGAATAAGCGATTGCCGCACCGTCAAGCTGTGTCGGCAGAGAAAAATCACCTGTTGCCACTCCGTTTGAAACATAGGTTTCCAGCCGGAACTGATTTACGATTTCTTCCAGCTTTTGCGTCTCTTCGGGCTGTTCTTGACTTGCTTTTCGAATTTCTATGGTAAATTCGCTGTATACAGACGTTTTTTTCGTGCTGGTGACCCGAATGGTCGCCGTACCCGTTTGCGCCTGCGGCGCAACGCTTAAGCTGCCGTCCGAATTCAGCGTTACTCCCTGCGGCAAGCTGACGGCCGCAAATGAATAGTCTTCGGGGGATATTGCCATAGATACCCCGTTTTTGTCTCTAATGTCTATTCCGGGCGCATCGGTAACGACGGTTTCTTCTCCAATCGTTACGCTCTCCGGCGCCGTTACATAGATCAGGGCATGTTCTAAATAACGAAGCTCAATTTCCAATATGGCGCAGCCTCCTGGCGCTGTCGGCAAATACAGCATCAGGTATCTTGCCGTTGTTGTCGGCATGCTGACGGTTGCAACTTTCCGGAGCGGCGATTGCATCACTGCGATGATGCTTTCGTCATCCATTAAGTCCCCGGTGTTATTGGAAGCCCTTACCGTTGGATCAATAACGCCGGAAGAAGATTGAAAATTAACCGTCAATGTATTAAAGGTTCTCGGCTCTTCCAGATCAATTGTCAAATAATACGGTGCGCTGCCTGCAAATTGCATCCGCGTTGCCACATTGCCGTCTACAGCATTTTTTGCGGGATAGCTGCCATGCAAATTAGATGAGGTAATGGTTTTGCCCAGTGCCATATTATCGGTGGTAACTTCTCCTTCTACCTCTTCTTTTAAATCAATTTGAATATCGCGGTACAAACTGCTGATGAAAGTTGAGGTCGCACGCAGGGTAAAGGTTGTTGCGCTTGCGACCGGCTCAATGGTAAGTTCTCCCGTTTCCTGGTTGAGGCTTACGCCCTGGACCATACCATTTGGCGCACTCCAAACCAGTTTTGCATCGTCCCCTGAGATTGGATCACCGTATTTATCTAACACGCTAATCTCCACTGCCGGCTCTATCCTTGCTGTTCCTGGGTCAAACCCGGGGATGTAAACCGTTTTTTGCGTCACTTCCGGGCGCAGGGCATAGGGATATACCTGATACGCTTCCAGTTCTACAAGGCGCGCGCCCGGCCCCTTTGTCTCCACGGTCAGTTTTAAGTATCTTGCTTCGCTCAAGGGGATGTTGGTCTTAATTTCATTCGCCTCCGCGCTGTCTTGTGCATAAAGGAGCGCCTCGTCTGAAAAGTCCGGCCTTTGCGCTCCCGATACGGAAAGCTTTTGTATCTGCCCGGCGTTTTCCAGCATAACCACTATTTTATTGATGGATACTACGCTGCCGGCATCGATGATAAAGGTTTTTGTCCCGTCTAAATCTATACCGGTCGCATAATCGTTATCCGTAATTTGGGTTGCCGAACCTGCTCCTTCCTCCTCGGCTGGTTTTCCCGATAAAAGATTTTCTTTTACAAAGGTTCTTATCTCCATTTCTGCCGATATTTCATCCCAGCCGTCGATGTGCGCTTTTAGTGTAAACACACCTTCCTCTGCGGTTTCATCCACCTGCAGATAATTGCCGGAAATACTTACGCCGTCTAATCCGCTGACTGTGTAAACGACCGAATAGTTACTGGGATCTATTTCATCGCCGCCGCTGTCTGTAACCGTAACCGGCGGAAGTTCCATCTGCCGGACTCCTTCGCCGCTTGCCGGCACAACTACGTCGCCGATCGTTTCGGTAAACGAAATTTCCTTCGGAACGGTATAGTGCACGGAAAATTCCAATATTCCCGGCACTCCCTCCATCTTCGGAATGGAATAGCGTATGTAGCGGCGCTTCACCGTCTCAAATGTGAATATCGCCGGATCGCCAATATCCGTGCCTTCTGTCAGCACAACCCGGTTTTTCGTCATGCCGGCGTCGTCTGCCGCCTCGAGAATGAATTCTTTGACGGACGCCGCCGCCGTTGGGTTTAATATAATTTTGTTAAACTCGGCAGCTGTGCCCAGATCAAATGTGACTCTTGGGAGCAGGTCAAAAGAGAGCGGCTGCCAACGGGTGGATAAAATTCCGTCTATGATGTTTGTCGGAGGATAAGAGGCGTGATTGGTCGTTGCAGTTACAGTCGCAATCGGGATTTGTTTGTCTGTTTCGTTGGGCTTAAATCCCTCGGAATAGATCTGCACGGAAAGTTCGCCGTATACCTCCGGATTATCTGCCAATCCGACCCGGACAATTAGAATTTGATCCTCCGCTTCTGATGAAACGGTCAGCTGATTTTCGCTTACGGAGACACCTTTCGCATTTACACTGCATTGAAAATGATAATTTCCAGGAAGTATGCTGCCTTCCGCATCCTTTACGATAATCCCCGGCAGCAATATCACGCTGTCCGGTTTCCCGCTGCCGGGGATCAAAACCGGTTCCAGCGCGCTGTCAAAATCAACGGAAGCAGGCACGGTATTTAACACTTTAAACTCCGTGACGGCAATCCCGCCGCTTGTCTGCGTAAATGTGTAGCGCACATAGCGCTTTTCCACTGCCTCAAAAGCGATCCCTTCCGTTGTTGCGCCGGAAGCTGTCCCTTCTGCCAGTTTGACAAGCCCTGCCGACATATCCTCACTGTCGGCAGCCTCAACGGTATAGCTCACTACATTTTGTGGGTTTAAATGGCTGATTTTTATTTTATTAAATTTTCTTATTGTTCCCAAATCAAAGCTGATAACGGGGGCTTTATCACTGCTGAGCGCCTGCCATCGGTTGCCTGCATTGCTGTCTATCATGTTATTTGCCACGTGCTGACCGTTTGCGCTGCTTGCCGTTGCGCTGATGATCATATAATCCCGGTCCGTTTCCCGAACCGCCGTTTCTGACAAATGCAGCGCAGCCTGCGCTGTTACGCCGGGCACCTGCGGCAAACTCAGCGACAGCGTCAATTCGGCTGCCTGCGCCTGGTCGGTAACTACAATATTTTCTCCATCCACCGATACGCCTGCTGCGCTGTCAATGGAAAAATCTGCTTCGTACAGCGCGGTATCTATCATTTCTCCCGTCTCATCCCGCAGGATGTAGGCAGGAAGCGGCACTGCTGCGCTTCCCGACTCCGGAATCTGAATTTGCAGGTCTGTGTCAAGCAAAACGATTTCTGTCGGCACCACTTTGGATACCTGCACCTCGGACAACCCGATGCGCCCTGAAAACGACGTTATCAGGTAGCGAATATACCTTTTGCGCACAGCAGAAAACGTATATACACTTTCACCGCTCTGCTGCGTCCCCTGTGCCAATGTAACTGCGCCTTCTGCCATGTCCTCGCTGTCAGCGGCAATGATTTCAAAGCCTGTCACATTAAGCGGAAACACTACGCCCATTGAAATTTTGTTAAACTCCACTGGGCTTCCCAAATCCAGCTGTACATAAGGCTGGGTGTCGGAACCAAGATTTTCCCATGCCGTTTTGGCATCTCCGTCTAAAATGTTTTCCGGAGGTTTGCCCGAAGCAGATGAACTCGCCGTTGCCTTCACAATCGTTATCTCTTCCGCATTTGCTGCAAGCGGAACAAACAAACAGGTGAAAACCATAATCAAGCAAAGCACCGCTGCTGATAATCTTTTTTTAAGCCGCATTGTAATATCACTCCATTCCTGTACAGGCTAGCGCACCACAACAATGATTCTAACTTCATCATTAACCGCGTGAATAAATATTTGATCGGCATAACCCGCCCCGCTGTTTTCAACGGAATTGATTTCATCTGCCACCGCTGATTCCACCGTCTCTTTGGAACGATTATATATATAGTATTTAGGGCCGTTCCTCACCTCGGCGCTGTACACCTTTTCATTGCCTGCGACGCTTAGACTGATTTGATCCACAAACACATTGCGGATGTTTGACAGCACCATCGTATTCACCGCTGCACACTGTGCAACAATCTGCTCATTGGACCCGTGCTCGTTGATGTGCGTGTTTTCTCGGACAGAATCCATTTGCGCTACAATTTGGATATTGTCTATCCTCTCATAGCTGTCTTCGGTATATTTGATTACCGTTCCCGCCCGAAGCTGGGAGCGCACGGCGTTTGTTTGATCTGTTTCTTTTATCTCCTTGGCTTCCAGCTCGCCGTCTGTGTATACGGCAAGCTGTGTATACACGATCCCGTCGTCTCCCAGCTTTTGAGTCACTTTTTTTACGATGGAATCCTCCGTCGTCTCATCAATTACCCCCACGACCGAGACCATAGTCGGGTCATAAAGCACCATGGCGTCTACCACATAGCTGTCGCCTTCTCTCTTGCCAAACCCCTCTACCACATAATTTTCTTTATCTTTGATCTGCACGGTAACAAAATAATCGTCGTCCGTGCTGCTTCCTGCCACTAAGAACACGTCGGTCGTTTCATCAATCTGAAACGCCTGACTCGTAGTTCCGCCAAAGCTCTTGATGTTTTTATTAAAGTTCCGTTCCTCTCTTTCGCCAAATTGTTCTGCTGTTTCAATTGCCGTCACTATCCCTGTTTCATCGGTTTTATACCGGAAAACACTCACGCCTCCCAGCAGTGAAACTGCCTCTTCCGGCGTATAGTTTACCCCGTCAATTTTTAATACATCCGCCGAATTCATAACCTTAATCATGGCGTTTTGCGCTTCTGTAATGGTTTCGTCCTCATCATCATCCGCGGTTTCGTCTTTTACCTCATAGGTCTTTGCGCCGATCAGCGCCTTAATCTGTACGCCCGCGTCTAAACCCTTGCCCAGCTGGCAAGCCATCAGATATGCCATATCGCTCTCTGACGCTTCCTGCGATGTTTCCGTAAAGGCAACCTTTCCGTTTACATCCAGGTAAAACCGGTATGCCATGCCGATATTAAGCTCTGACACCTTGTCCCGGTAAGAAACCGCAACTCCATAGTTTTCCCCGTCAATAGCTATGTATTCCGCTCCGCTCCCCACTTCGCTCAATGTCCCGTCTTTTGCCTCATTTGAAATTTCTACACGAATCCGCAGAAAATCCGGGGAAGCATATACCGTAATAATGTCTTTCTCTTTCACCTCCGACAGACGGATTGGAGACCCGTTTTTCCAGATTGAGCAGTGTATGTCGGGATCGTTTTCGTCCAGCTTGACCGCTTTTCTGCCGTTTAATTCCGCTTGCTCTAAGTAAACCAGGCCGTTAGACTCGGAGATCCGGTCAACCATAAAGCTTTGGCTGCGGTTTAGTATCAAAATGTCATAGTTCCCATCGTCATTATTGTCAATTACCCGCACTGTGCCTTCTTCAATCGCAAGATCCTGCTCGGAAAAACCGTTGATCCACTGTCCGTTTATAATTAATTTCGGCGCATCAAACGTCACCTTTTGCGGCTTTTGGGCATCGGGCGCTTCATAATAGGACATTTCCCGGGACGTCAGCACATCAATCTGCGCTGCATCTACAGTGAGAACATCATTTTTTTTGCTTGGAAAAATACTTACCAGGCAGTTTTCTCCCTGCGCATTTTCATACCCGAAATATTCCACATCCATGCCAAGATAGGAGGACGCATCCGTACTGCCGACAAGCCACCGCACCCCGTTAATAATAACCTCATTTTCCTCCAGGTGCGCCAATCCTAAAATCGCCGTATCATAATTGGCCGTTACCATGCCTGTTGCGTGTACCCATTCGTTTGCCTCATATCGGGTTTCAAAAAGGGTATTCCCCTGCTCAAACCCGCCGTTTACGGATTCTGTCATGATTTCAATGTCCAGCGCATTATATAAAATCTTTGCGGCCTGCTCCCTTGTAAGCGCGCTGTCTGCATCGTAGCTCAAGCCATTCATAATCTTGTTTTGCGCCGCAACGCTCAGGTAGCCAACGGTCCACCCGCCCTTTGACTCGGCAATCACTTCATAACCTAAGCCGCACAGCGTCATCTTAAGTGCCTGCGTCATGGTCACCGGCTCATCCGGAAGAAAGCAATTGTTGCCGTCGCCGTTGGTCACACCCAGACTGCGCGCAAGCATAATACTGCCATATGCCCAATAGCTGCTGCTCACATCATCAAACTCCGGTCCTGTTCCGGCTATCTCCCCGTAGCCCAAAAGACGCATCAGCATCACCGTATATTCCGCCCGGCTCACAGTTCCCTGCGGACGCATGCTGCCGTCCTGGTAAGGATCCATTACCTGCATGTCGCGGATCACAGACAGCTCAAACGCGTACGGACTGTCACTCACGTCATCTGCTTGTACCGCGGCTGGAAATACCAGCAACAGCGCTGTTAATACCATTGTTATCATTCTCTTCATTTCCGCTTTCATCCCCTTTTAAATTGCTTGCATCTTGGTTGACTGTATTCAATGGGAGACTTTCAAACGAAAGCCTCCCATTTATTACAAAGTAATAGAAACCGCATCAAAAGACATTGGCAGCGGTTTATTTTTCCTGCCGCACCCCTTTAACGCCCGATGGAAAAAGCCATTTTAAAATCATGCTTCTGCCGCGCCGCATACCGGCTGAAGCGCTGTTAGACCATTCCACAAAAATATGCGGCTTCTTCCTGCCGGCAGTTCTTCAAAATGAAAAGACAGTTCCTGCATTTCACAAACTTCCAGCGTCCCGGGTTCTGCTGTTTGAATGGTTTCCACGGTGGTTTTTGATTCATCTGTGTAAACCACCGCTATAGCAATCAGTTCCTGCGCCGCACTTTCGGACAGCGTCATTGCCTCTATCTGATATATCCCGCCGCTGATTTGCGGATTCCTCACCACATAAGACGGATGAAGCGATTGATTGCCTTCAAAGTCACCGTCAATGATTACATCATATTCAAAACTTTTCCCTGAAAAATCTGCTTTTACCCGAACCGTGCCGCTTGGCGTACCTGCCGGAACAGTGAGATTCCCATTGACTGCGCAAACGCTAACGCTACCCAATCCCTGCACCAGGCTGTATGAACCTTCAGGATTTGTGCCAAGCAGGCCGCCTTGCGCGTCATATGCCTCTACGCCGCCAACCTTATATACCCGGTCTGTATCCGCCGGGACATAAACTGTCGGCGCCTGTGCCGCTTGACGGAGCTCTTTTGCCGAAGCCGGGATAACCATTTCATAAATGCGAAGGCCCGAATTTGTATTTCTTTCCAGCACACGGAAACGAAAATATCTTGCATTCACAGGAGAAAATGAAATCGTGCTGCTGTCATTGTTTTTTACCGGGCCGCCCTCATACAACAGCTGGTAGTCAGAAACAAATTCCGCATCGTTTGCCGCTTCCAATACAAACGACTCCACCGCGTTGCCGCTGGCAGAATCCGGCACAACCATGTTAGTATAGTTCCATTCGCTAAAGGATACCGCTTTGCCGAAATCAACCGTAAGCTGCGCCGTCTCGTCGCCTGCAACCGTTTGCCAGGCAGCGCCCACGCCATCTGTCAGCCCGTCAATTACCTTTTCCGGCATCCACACTTTATTTTCCGAACTCCCTGTTATGCGGGCACCTTGCTGCGCCGCCAGATTGACTATTGCCGCCGCCTCTTCCTCAAGAGGCGCCCCGGTATAATATGCTTCCACCTCGTTGACGATTACCTCTACCCGGCTGTCCGATAAAAAAGTAAAGCGAACCGCCTTTTTTGATACAGCCTTCAGCGTGGCTTCAAAAACAAACCCTTCTTGATTAACCGGAATTTCCCCTAACTCAATTACGCCGCTTGTAAATTCGGCGTCGTCCGCCGCAGAAACACGAATGCTTCCGCCTGCATCAATAAACAAATCCCTCCAATATCTCCCGCCGGTTGTATCCGTAATATATTTCACCACAAAACGGTCTACGGGCGTTTGCTGGGAAAGCGCAATTGTTAACGTGGATGTTGTCGCTGAATTTGTCCTCCAATAGGTACTTTCACTGCCGTCATTGGCATTCGCCGCAACTAAGCCGTTTTTTTCACTGCTCGCTGTTGCCGTGCCGCCCAAAAGTAAGTTGGTGGTTTCATCTGCATAAACGCCAGAAACAAAAATGATGCTCATGAACATAGAGATAAGTAGAAGAATGGATATAGGCCGTTTCATTTTTATGCACTCCTTCTTTCATTTTTCTGTGCCGCAGCACATCCGATTACAGTATCATTGTAACAACTGCAGCGGGAAAAAAGTAGTGCATAAAAATGATTTAACCCCACAAAATTTTGATCAAAGGATGGAAAAACGCCTTTGTTAACGCTTTCTATACTGCGAAGGCGTCATGAGAAAACGCTTTTTAAACAGCGTATTAAAATAGTTCATGTTATAATAGCCAAAATGCTCTGCCACTCGCGCAATGGTCATTTCCGGATGCTCCAAAAGCATTTGCGCCGCTTTTGTCAGTTTGGCTTCTGTTACATAGTCGGAAAATTTTTCGCCTGTTATTTTTTTGAATATCCGGCTCAGGTGCGCTGTGCTCACATTCAGCTCCTGCGCCACGCGCCCTTGGGAAACATCGTGTTCCACGTTTGCCGCAATGAATTCCTTGACCTGCCGGACTAAAATTTCCTCCCGGCTGTCCGGTCTGTGCTCCCCTTCCAAACTCTCAAAGCTTTGGCAGACATATTCATACACGGCGTGCATGTCGCTCAGTTCCCGCTCTGTCATTTTAACGTCCACGCCATGCTCTTTTGAAAACCGCGCGAGCAGGCGGAGCATTTCAAAAAAGCATTGCTGAATATATTCACAGGAATAACTTTCCCGCATACACTCCGCATACAGATTATCGACAAAGCTTGCCGCACCAGCCAAATCCTCCTTTTTAAGCAGTCTTTCCAAAATAGGCATAATTTCTTCCGGTGCGCGGCCTTCTTTTTGCTCTCTTGCCGCCAGGTCAGGCCCGTATAATATATTTGCATAGCCATAGACAAAATCATACTTTGTCAGCTGTAAAAGCTGCCGGCACTGCTGTCCCAAACGCTCCGCATTTTCTTCCGGCTGGCCTATGATAATATTAATTTCGTCCAATCCAAAGCGGCTGATGCTTTCTTCCGTCCGGCACAAAGCGTCGGAAAGGTCTTGCGCCGCGCACAGGACAAATGCCATTACGTTATTATAAGAGATTTTTGTTGCGATACACGGATATTTCTCGGACACGCTGCCTGCCATTAGTTCGCTTACCTGAACCAGCAGATAACTTTGCTGTTTTGCATTTAGTTGTTTTAAAATCTGTTCGTTGATATTAACAGCCACCGGCGTGATCCCGCCCTGTCCAAGCGCTGCATCTACTGCTTTTAGCCTGTTCTTCAAGTCCCTCGTTTCCACCGCGCCATATACGGTCTCCATAATCAAATGCCCGACAATCAGCGGCTCATTTTGTTTAACAATGGCATTCACATCGTCTACCTGCCGGATTAAATGGCGAACTTCTTCACTGATATACGCAATATCCGATTCCTTCGGCGCACTTTTAAAATGTTTTTTCAGTGTGTCCAGCATTTCACGGATCGGTCGGTACAGCCACATACTAATCAGCACGAGGCCGCAAAAACTAAACGCCGTCATCGCTAAAACATTCCAGAAGGATATTAGGTTCAATTCATTGAGTTCTTTTTGGTAAAGCTGGTTTGAAATGGTGTATACATAATTCCAGTCTCCATATGCGGACCCAACATAAAATGCCTTTCGGCTTTCTCCGGAAAACTGGATTTCCACACTTTGCCCTTCGCGCATTTTCTCCGCAGGAAATTTAGTAATATTTGCCGAATCGGTACCCGCCAAAACCTGAAATGCGCTGTCGCAAATATAAAAATCAATCTTATCCATTTCGCCTTGTTGGGCGTCCAGCAGGTTTTTAACTGTCGTTTTGTCCAGCCGGATTACACTGCTTGACACTTTCTCTTCCGCAGGTGCATACAAAGGAAATGTACTGGCAACGCTGATAAAATTCCCGTCCGCTTGCGTCCACATCGGACCGCGTTCATCGGTAAAATAATGGCTCTGGGGCGGCTCCGTTTTGTAAAAAGATACGCCGCCGCTGGAAGACAGCGACAAATTGCTGTATTTATTATATAACTCTATCGAGGAGATCACCGGATTTTCCACAATGACCTGTTCCAGTTCTGTATATGTGTTATAAATTTCCCTCTCATTGATGGGTTCTTTTGCCGTGGCAAAACCGCGGATATTTGTTCGCCCGCTTGTCCCAATCTGGAGACTGAGTAAAACGTCGTTGATCTTCTGCACAATATTAATGTCGCTGTATACCTGCATGGCACGGAGACCGCTGATGTGGGAATCATATATTTTTTCCTGAAGCTTTTGACGCGAATAATGCATTTGAATTGCCGTTACGGAATAAATGATGATAAAGGTAAATGCGCAATAAAAAAGCAGCATTTTAAAAAGAGTGTTTTTTTTCAGCCGTTCAAAATGAAGCCGGTATGGTTTTAAGCGGTAACGGTTTTTGTTTTTCGACCGCCGCGGTTTTTGCTTCAAAAAAACACCTCCCTTAAAAAATTTTATGTGTTCATAATAAAAATCATACCCGAAAGAAAATAGATTGTCAACCCAAATTGTGATATTAATTTTTAGGCTTTTTCGCTAAAAAATTTGCCCGTATTGCGTTTTGCACAAAAAGAATAGGTGTCAAAATATCTGCGATAAATGCTCAAAAAAACGGCTCTTTTCCAATGTGAAACTGCCCCAGACCCTGCCCAAAACAGAGGGTTTGAAAAAGATTCTTTCGGCTTGACAACTTTTTTTATCCTTTTTTAGCTTTTATAAAAAAGGCGTCATTCGTTTTCCCGATTAAAGTAAAAAAACTCAAAATGGGAAACGAAAAATATCAAAAAATTATAGGGTCACATCAAATTTATCTATGCCTTTTCTCGCGCCTATAGCATCATGCATTGCCGCGGACGCAAAAGAAAACGCATCAAAAGGTCAGTCTTGCTTTTTGGGCAGACTTTTAAAACTTCTCCTGCCCGTATTTTCGCATAATAAATATCCCCCCGCATAGCGGGGGGTATTTCATTTTCGGGCATAGCCCTACCCTCTACTGGCTGGGCACAAGTGCCCTTTTATTTGGCCTGCCA
>CASGBM010000047.1 GCA_949299615.1 uncultured Eubacteriales bacterium
CGTCACAACAATTTTTCCGTCTTCTACTGTGCCAAAACCTTCTTTTCCCTGATACAGAAAGCGTGCAAGTTTCATGCGTCCTCCTCATCGTCCTCATCTAAAATACAGCCATATATAAATTCCCAAAAATCATCCACACACTCCGCCTGCTGTGTGGAAAACGGAATCAATATATCACCATCCTGCAAATCCAAGGTTTCAATAATTACCTGTAAATTTTCCTGAAGCTTTAATTTCGAAAGCTTATCACATTTGGTTGCAAAAACAATGGCATATTCGCTGTGATGTCGAATCCATTCCATCATTAAAACATCATCGGCACTTGGCTTGTGTCTGGAATCCACTAAAAGGGCTACTTGGCTCAGCTGCGGCCGGCCGTTTAAATATTCCTCTATCATATCGCCCCATTTTTTGATTTCTTCATGGGACCTGGACGCATATCCATAACCCGGCAAATCCACCAATGTCAGCTGATTATCCACATTATAAAAATTAATGGTTGCCGTTTTCCCGGGCGTCGCGCTTACGCGAGCAAAATTTCTCCGGTTTAGTACCTTATTAATCATGGAGGATTTCCCCACATTTGACCTTCCAACCAGCGCAATTTCCGGCACAACCGTATTCGGGTACTGCGCTTTTTGCACTGCCGAGACCAACAACTCTACACGGTTCACATTAATTTTCATGGCAAAACCTCCTCCAGCTGCCGTATTATTTGTTCCTTTTCTTTTTTTCCAAAAGAGCTATTTTCAATACTTCATCCATGGTTGCCACCGGAACAATATTCACATTTTCTTTTACAACCTCTTCTAGCTCTTCTATATCTTTTTTATTTTCCTGTGGAATCAAAACCGTTTTAATTCCCGCCCGATATGCGGCAAGTGTCTTTTCCTTTAGGCCGCCAATCGGGAGCACGCGGCCTCGGAGCGTAATCTCTCCGGTCATGGCTACTTCGTGGTGCACCGGTCTGCCGCTGAGCGCCGAAGCAAGGGCAGTGGCAATTGTAATCCCGGCAGAAGGACCATCTTTTGGCGTTGCTCCTTCCGGCACATGGATATGAAGATCCATGTCTTTGTAAAAGTTTTCAGCTATTCCTATTTTTTTGGCATTAGATCGGATATAACTGATTGCCGCCTTTGCTGACTCCTGCATGACGTCGCCGAGCTGACCGGTCAGTTCCAGTTTGCCGCTTCCTTTCATGACGTTCACTTCAACCGACAGCGTGTCTCCGCCTACCTGCGTCCATGCAAGACCGGTTACAACGCCGATTTCATCCTTTTTAGATACTGTTTCTATCGTAAATATACGCTTGCCTAAAAATTCTTCCAAATTTTTCACGGTTACATTAAGGGTCAGCGGTTCGTCCGCTTCTGAAATTTTTAAAGCAACTTTCCGGCAGATATTTCCCATCTTACGCTCAAGCGAACGGACTCCCGCCTCTTTGGTATACCCATCAATGACAGCATGAATTGCCCCGTCGCTTACTTTTAATTGTTTCGCAGAAAGTCCATGTTTTTTTAGCTGTTTCGGAAGCAGATGTTTTTTGCAGATGTGAAATTTTTCTTCCGAAGTATAGCCGGACAGTTCCACAATTTCCATACGGTCAAGCAGAGGACGCGGAACCGTTTCCAGCGTGTTTGCCGTCGCAATAAACAAAACTTTGGACAAATCAAAATCAACTTCTAAATAATGATCCCTGAATTTGCTGTTTTGTTCCCCGTCTAACACTTCCAGCATGGCAGAAGCTGGATCACCGTGAAAATCGCTGCTCATTTTATCAATTTCATCAAACAGCATTAACGGATTATTCGACTTTGCCTGCTTTAATGCATGAATAATTCTACCGGGCATTGCGCCAATATACGTCTTTCGGTGTCCGCGGATTTCTGCCTCATCCCGCACGCCGCCGAGCGAAATGCGCACATAATTTTTCCCCAGGCTCTCCGCAATCGAATGGGCAATTGAAGTTTTCCCGACTCCCGGAGGACCTACCAGGCATAATATCGGCCCGGACAGGGAACCTGTCATTTTCTTTACTGCAAGATATTCCAAAATTCTTTCTTTTATTTTTTCCAGACCATAATGATCCCGATTCAATATTTTTTTTGCCTCCATAAGATCCAGCCTGTCTTCTGTGGATTGATTCCACGGAAGGTCGCAAATCCAGCCGACATAATTGCGGATAACATTTGCCTCCGGATTCCCATAGGGCATTTTTTGCATCCGGTCCAATTCCTGTTCGCACTTTTGAATTACTTCTTCCGGTGCGCCAACTTTTCTCAGACGCTCTTTATATTCTTTAATTTCCAGTCCAATCCCGTCTTTATCCCCAAGCTCTTCCTGAATGATTTTCATCTGTTCCCGCAAAAAATATTCTTTTTGGTTTTGCTCTATATTTTCTTTTACTTTGCGGTTAATTTCATTATCTATTTCCAGTATTTGGGTCTCACGCACTAGAGTTGTAATTAATTTTTCCATTCGCTGAGGGACAGAAAAGGTATTTAAAAGATCTTGTTTGTCTTTTAGCTTGATTTGCAGATTAGAAGCAACCGCATCCGTAAATTCGTCTGGATTTTCAATCGCTTCCAGTGCAAAAATAGCCTCGGGATTCAGCTTGTGGTTGTTGGTGCAGTAGGATTGGAACTCCGCAATCATCCGGCGCTGCAGCGCTTCATATTCTGTCTCACTGACCTCGCTGTCTGCAGGACAATCCAGTTCACTAACCGAAGCTTTAAAATACGGTTCACTTTTTAACAGAATGTCAAGCCGTGCTCTTGCTTTGCCTTCCACCAAAACCCGAACCATGCCGTTTGGCATTTTTACTACTTGCTTAATCCGGCAGATTGTCCCCACTTTTTCAATATCATCAAAGCCAGGATTTTCTATGGTTATATCCTTCTGCAAGGTTAAAAAAGCTTTTTGATTGCCCGCCATTGCCTCTTCTAATGCAGCAATGGATTTTTCCCTTACCATATCAAAATGGACTAATGCACCGGGGAAAATAATCAAACCACGGATAATGATCATTGGAATATCTGAAGTTTTTTTAATTATAAATTCACTCATATTTTTCTCCTTTTTACAGCTATCCGTTTCAAGATAAAAGAATCACATTTAAACATATATAATATTATTATACCAGAAAAAAAAGAATATCTCAACAGATATACAAAATAAAATTTAAAAATGCCCTGCTATTTTCTGGCAGGGCACTTTATTTTTATATAAATTTCCACGGATTCACATTTTCTTCTGAAACCATAATTTCCAGCTGATTTTGAAACCGTTCTGAAAGCAGTTTGGAAACCAGACGGCAAAATATAATTTCTGCTTCATAATGCGGAATTTCAATAAAACTAAGTCCATTCTCATATGCATACCGGGCTTGATGATATTTCACGTCTCCGGAAATATATACATCCGCACCTTTTTCTTTTGCCAACTCAATCAAATCTGCTCCGCCGCCATTGCATACAGCAACGGTTTGAATCTTTGCTGATTTTTCACCAATATAGCGCACATACTGCATCGAAAATTTCTTTTTCACACGGTTTAAAAAGTCTTCCAGCGCCAGTTCCGTTTCCAGCTTGGCAATTCTTCCAAGTCCATTCGGTAATTCACCCTCTAAACTGTCATAGCAAGGCGCATGGCAGATTTCCTGCAAAAAATAGTCACAAAGACCGCCGTTTGCAATATCAAAATTCGTGTGCATAGCATAAAGATTCACATTGTTCTGAATTATAGCATATATGGTTCTTCCAAAACTGCTTCCCGCTACAATATTTTTTACCGGCCGAAAGATCAGCGGGTGGTGTGACAAAATAAGTTGCGCCTCTTTTTTTACAGCTTCTGCCA
This sequence comes from uncultured Eubacteriales bacterium, assembly GCA_949299615.1. Taxonomy (GTDB): domain Bacteria; phylum Bacillota; class Clostridia; order UBA1381; family UBA9506; genus RGIG1666. The sequence goes on from CASGBM010000047.1 coordinate 3,856, forward strand.
CCACTTTTTCATCCACATCCAAAGAAATTAAAATCCGTTCCACCTGTGCCTGTGAATTTCCCAGCAGCAATCCAACGTTATCATAATCTTCTGCCAGGCTAGGCGGTGCTAATTCTTCCAAAAACGATATGATCTGATTTAATGTCACCATATACCATATTCCTTCCGCATTTTGTAAAATTCATTCAAAAGCCTTTTTACATATTCGCGTTTTTCCGCCGCGCCTTCTCTTTTGCAGCAAAGCAACCCGGAAAGCATTTTTTCATATTCTAAAATACGCAGATGAATCAATTCTTCTGTCCATGGGACCCGCTGGGATATTAAATATGGGCCAATATAATAGTCGGATTCCTTTTCCATTTTCATCAGACCGCGTTTTGCACAAATGATTTGATAGAGTTTGCGTCCTTCTTTTGCAAGTGTTTCCGACTCAATTAAAAATCCGTTTTTTTCTAAATACCGGCGCAGTTCTTCCGCAGCTGTCATTGGCTGTAAAATAAAGCGAAGATTTTCAGACCATAAATCACGCCTTGCTTCTAAAATCTCACAGATTAAAATTCCGCCCATGCCAGCAATGACAATTTCATCCGTTTCGCCCGGCTCAAGCTTTTTCAAACCGTCAGAAAGCCTCGTTGCAATTTTATCTTGCAATTGAAATTTATTAATGTTGCTTTGCGCTCTTTCAATCGGTCCCGGTTTAATATCCATAGCAACTGCAGATGGAATTATTCCCTGCTGTAATAAATAAATTGGGATGTAAGCGTGATCCGTACCAATATCAGCAAGCCTGTTTCCTGCGCGGACGCAATCAGCAATTGCCAGCAGGCGTGGTGTCATATTCCGTTTTACGTTCATGATTGCTGTTCGTGATTTTTTCTGCGAATTTCTGCTCTTTTAATTTTACCGCCAAGCGTTTTCGGCAGTTCGTCCACAAATTCAATAATCCTCGGATACTTATAAGGAGCAGTAACGCGTTTGACGTGATCCTGCAATTCTTTTTTCAATTCTTCGCTCGGCTGGTAGCCTTTTGCCAATACAACCGTTGCTTTTACTACCTGTCCGCGAATCGGGTCAGGCGCCGCCGTAATCGCACACTCTACAACAGAAGGATGTTCAATCAAAGCACTTTCCACCTCAAACGGACCAACACGGTAACCAGAGCATTTAATCACGTCGTCGCTTCTGCCTACAAACCAATAATAGCCATCGCTGTCGCGCCAAGCAACATCTCCGGTATCATAATATTTTCCGCCAAGGTTCTCCTCTGTCAGTTTGTCATCTAAATAATAGCCTGTAAACAAGCCCGGCGGAAGCCCTTTGTCAATATCCATTACCACGATCCGGCCCTCGTCGCCATCCTCACAGCAATTGCCGTCATCATCAATCAGCTGAATATTATAAAGCGGGGACGGTTTCCCCATAGAACCGGGTTTTGGTTCGTACCATTCAAAATTAGCCAGCATAACAGAGGATTCCGATTGCCCAAACCCTTCCCGGATGTTGTGTCCCGTCAGTTTTTTCCAACGGTTGTACACCTCAGGATTTAACGGCTCGCCGGCAAGACACCATTCTTCCACGCACGAAAGATCGAATTGTGAAACGTCTTCCTGCAGCATAAACCGATACATCGTAGTTGGAGCACAAAAAGTTGTAACTTGATAGCTTGTGATCTTATCCAAAAGTTTCAGCGGCACAAACTTGTCCATGTCATAAGCAAAAATGGTAGCACCGCAAATCCACTGGCCATAAATTTTTCCCCAGCCAAACTTTGCCCAGCCGGAATCAGAAACGCTCATGTGCAGTTTATTCTCTTGCACCCTTTGCCAATACTTAGCCGTTACAATATGGCCCAAAGGATAAGAAAAGTTGTGCCGCACCATTTTAGGCATTCCCGTTGTGCCCGAGGTAAAATAAACGAGCATGGTATCATCCCATTTGGTGGCTTTCTCGCCCTGGGGCCGCTCATAAGTGTCTGGATATTTCACAATTTCTTCTTCAAAATCGAGCCAGCCGTCACGTTTTTCCACAACCAAAATTTTATGCTGAATCGTTGGTGTTTCCGGTATGGATTGTTCAATCTGCGAAATTACAAAATCATCATTCACACAGACTACCGCGCTTATTTTTGCCGCATTTGCACGGTAAACAATATCTTTTTTAGTCAGCTGCAGCGTTCCGGGAATCAAAATCGCTCCGATTTTATGAAGTGCCGTAGCGCAAATCCAATATTCCCATCTTCTCCGCAGAATCAGCATAACAACGGAGCCTTTGCGGATGCCTAAACTTTCAAAAAAGTTTGCAGCCTGATTGGAAAGTTTGCTAATTTGTGTAAAAGTGAACCGATGCTCTTCACCGTGGTCATCGCACCAAACCAAAGCCATTTTTTCCGGCTCCTGCTTTGCCCATTCATCAACAATATCAAAACCGAAGTTAAAATCCTCAGGAACATTTACTTTATAATTTGCCTTAAAATCCTCATAAGAGTCAAATTCCATCCGTGGTAAATATCTATCCAATAACATGCTGTTCAATCTCGCTTTCCGTAAGAATTATTCTGCAATTACAGTCAAAAATTTAGCTTTTTTATCCCCGACGCAACGCTGTCCATGAGGATGTGTCGGATTAAAATAAATAGAATCCCCCGCATTTAAAATCAGTTCTTTGTCATCAAAGACGACACAAACGCAGCCTTCCAGCACATAATTAAATTCCTGTCCGGGATGCCTAACCAGTTCTGCCGGCGCATCTGACGGGTCTAATGTAACCATCAGCGGCTGCATTACTTTACGGCTATAACGGTACGCAAGGTCTTCAAAACGGTAACCCGGATACCGGCTGCAGCTTTTACCGGCGCCATTTTTTACTACGTGGTATGTATCCAGTTTCGCACCGACTCCTGTCAGGATTTCTGTGAAATCCACACCAAATTTATTTGCGATTTCATAAATTAAACTGATGGGAATATTTTCTCCGTTTTCTTCATAATCGATATAAACCTTTCGGTCCACTCCCAGTTCGTCCGCGAGCTGCTCCCTAGAATAACCACAAGCTTCGCGCAGGCCTTTAATTCTTTCGGCAATTTCATTTATTTCCTTAGGCATAGTATCAAATCCTTTCTATATGCAAACCGTTTCAATAAAAAGTAAAATTTCTATATCAAGCTGTCTTCATCGTGCGTGATATATCATTAGACCTAATTATACCGCAATTTATAAATTTTGTCCATTCTTTTCCTACGAATCGCAAGAAACATACAAAAAACGGAACGCTGTTTAGCGTTCCGCCTACACAAATGATTACTCATTCACTAAAATTTGTCTCGACTAAATTTTCGAGCGCGTCGATTGCATCTTTTTCATCAGATCCATCAGCTATAATTGTGATTTCCGTGCCTTTGGTAATTCCAAGGGATAATACCCCGAGCAGGCTTTTTGCGTTCACTCTACGTTCGTCCTTCTCCACCCAAATGCTAGACTTAAACTCATTTGACTTCTGAATGAAAAATGTAGCAGGTCTGGCGTGAAGTCCTACTTGATTTTGAACTACAATCGCTTTTGATACCATCAATACCGCTCCTTCTCACTTTGTCTCCAAATCAACTACCATATATTATAGAATACTAAATTTTTGGCGTTCTGTCAATATAAAATTAAATATTTGTAAATTTTTCATGTATAAATTCTGAATTTTCAACAACTAAAAATCAAATTTCTCCTCAAAATATGGTAATAATTCCTCAATTTTAATCGTAATCTGCTCCATGGAATCCCTGTCGCGAATGGTTACACTGCCATTTTCCTCACTATCAAAATCATAAGTGATGCAATATGGCGTTCCAATCTCATCTTGGCGGCGGTAACGTTTCCCTATGCTGCCCGCATCATCATATTCGCAAACATATTTTTTAGACAGTTTTTCAAAAACCTGCAAAGCACCTTCGCTTAATTTTTTAGACAACGGAAGGACAGCTATTTTAACCGGAGCAAGCGCAGGATGCAGCTTTAATACAACACGCATATCCTTATCCCCAACCTGTTCTTCCTGATAGGCATCTACCAAAAAAGCAAGTGTAACACGGTCTGCTCCCAGCGACGGTTCAATACAATATGGAATATATTTTTCGTTTGTAACCGGATCCATGTACTCAAAATTTTCTCCAGAATGGCTAGCATGCTGCTTTAAGTCAAAATCCGTACGGTCGGCAATCCCCCAAAGTTCGCCCCAGCCAAACGGAAATAAAAATTCCACATCTGTTGTGGCGTTAGAATAATGGGACAATTCTTCTTTGGAATGATCACGAAATTTTAAATTTTCTTCTTTTAAGCCCAGTTCTAATAACCATTTTTTGCAGAAATCCTTCCAATATGCAAACCATTTCAAATCTTCTCCCGGAGCACAGAAAAATTCAAGTTCCATCTGTTCAAATTCCCGCGTACGGAACGTAAAGTTTCCCGGTGTTATTTCATTCCGAAATGACTTGCCAATCTGTCCAATTCCAAAAGGTATTTTTTTTCTGGCAGTTCTTTGTACGTTTTTAAAGTTGACAAAAATACCCTGTGCCGTTTCCGGACGAAGATACAGTTCTGACGAACTGTCTTCTGTTACTCCCTGGAAAGTTTTAAACATCAAATTAAATTTGCGGATGTCTGTGAAATTATGCTTGCCGCATTTGGGGCAGGGAATATTATTCTCGTGTATAAAATCAAGCATTTTTTGGTCGCTCCAGCCATCAACGACAACCGTTTCGCCCTTTTCATGCATATAATCTTCTATCAATTTATCCGCCCGATAGCGAGCCTTACACTCCTTGCAGTCCATCAACGGATCGGAGAAACCGCCGACATGTCCTGAGGCAACCCAAGTTTGGGGATTCATTAAAATAGCAGCGTCCAGCCCGACATTGTAAGGGTTTTCCTGCACAAATTTTTTCCACCAAGCTTTTTTTACATTATTTTTCAGTTCCACTCCCAGCGGACCATAATCCCATGTGTTTGCCAATCCGCCGTAAATTTCCGAACCGGAATAAACAAACCCGCGGCCTTTGCACAAAGCGACAATTTTATCCATTGATTTTTCTGTATTCGTCATACATACACCCCTATATTTAAACTCAAACTGCAATACATGTAATATAATATATAATCAAACGCGATTTTTGTCAAGTAATTTTTTCTGCAAATTTCTTGCCAGCATCTTTCTTCCGCGCCATGCAAAAGGATATTCCCCGTATTTTTTTTGAAATTCCCGATTGCTGAGCATGAGGACATCACTTTCCGGCAGATTTTCTATCGGATGATCCAGAAAATCTTTCATAGCAGTGTCAGGAAGATCATTGTTGTGAGGGCAAACTTCCTGGCACACATCACATCCATAAATTTTTTCCTGGTTTTGAAGTAACCTTGTTTGCTCATACGTCAGCTCTTTCGCCTGAGTGAGGTAAGAAACACAATTTTGATATTGAAATCCGCCTGCAGAAAGCGCACCGCCTGGGCATGCTCTCATGCATTTCCCGCAACCCATGCACGTTTCCGTTATTGGAATGTCTGTTTCAAGCTCCACTGTACTAATCACAGAGCCGATAAAAAAATAGGAACCATATCGCCGGTTAATTAACATATGATTTTTTCCGTAAAAACCGAGACCCGCGCAATATGCCAAATATCGATCAGAAAGCGGTGAAGTGTCACAACAGCAGACGCAACTATTGCCGGTTTGCGCATTAATATAATCCGCTAATTGCTGCAATTTGCTTTTGGCAATTTTATGATAATCTTTAACCGAGGCATAGCGAGATACATTTTGAGGGCGAATTTTGCTGCTGTAATAAGGAAAAAGACATGTGATAATACTTTGTGCCCCTGGCAGCAACAAAAAAGGATTTCTGCGCTTTTCTGGATCAATTTCCGCAAAAGGACATATATCCTTTTCCTGCGGACTCATTGGAAAGTTTTGCAATCCCAGCAAAGATTCTGCGCGGCTAACGCCAATTTCATCAATTCCAACACTAGCTGCAAATTGCACCAAATCTGTTTTTGTCATGGCAATCCCCTATTAATTTTTATCCCTTGCGCAGCAGAATAAATATAAACACATTAAAACAGACGGGACAACCCGTCTGCTGCTGCTCAAAATGGAATCACTTTTCCACATAGCTTTTAACCAAAACTTCCAGCAATTCATCCCGTTCCACCTTACGGATCAAAGAACGTGCATTGTTATGGCTGGTAATATACGTCGGATCGCCGGACAAAATGTAGCCTACCATCTGGCTGACCGGGTTATATCCTTTTTCTTCTAATGCGGCATAAACCGACGTTATTACAGTTTTGATATAATCATCCCTGCTAATTCCAAACTGAAATTTCTGAGTTTCATTGTTTTCCATAATAACTTCGCCTGCCTTCCTGCTATCTATTGCTTATATTATACAATAATCTTTCTGCTTATGCAAGAGCATAAATATTAAATAAATATTACATTTATAGCTGTTTGTTTTTCGATCATTGTATAAAAAATAAGGACAGGCAATTTTGCCTGCCCTTATTTAAATTACATTTTACCGGAAGATAATAAGCATTTTAATCTTATTGTAAGAAGTATACATGAAGATTTTGCTTGCTTCTCCATCAACTGCCGCATTAATATCACCAAACATTGCCGAATCCACTCTTCTGTTTTCATTCGTTGTTTGCGTATCAATGACTAAGATATTATCCGGAACGTCGGAGTATGTTTCATCAAGAGATTCATCTGAGAAATCAGCATCGTCAACATATTTCGGCGTAACTACCATCGTGTTGCCGCTGACAGTATCTTTTACACGAACCGTTCCTAAATAGAAACGATGTTCCGCATTCGGCGTGTCGGCATCATTGCCTTCACCGTAATAGTAAGCACCCTGCGCACCGGAAACGACATCTGCCGCTCTTGCAATCAGCATGATTTCGTCAATCTGGCTTTGACCGTCAACCGAAACCTTAACAATATCGCCCGGAACAATCCCGCCGAATTTTTCGCCGCTGTCTAATGAACCGTTTACCTCACTCGACAGCTTGCTGAATTCTTCCGTACCATCCGAATAATACTCCCGTTCATTTCCATTCATATCTTTTACTTTCAAAACGGAAACCGGTGAATCAAAGCCGGAAACTTCTTTTGAACCGCTAACGGAAGTAACAATGACAGGTTCAATGCCTTTCATATTAACTTCTGCGTCACTGATACCATAAATCAAAATAACCTGAGGAATATTTGTCTTGCTGGCATCAAAAATTTGCGCTTTATAACCTCTGTCAACTTCGTAAGAGTTATAGTTTCTTCCCGTATATTTTCCGCTGATGCGGTTTTCCGGAATGACAACCGTTTTAGAAGAACTGGAAATGGTATATTTTCCAAGTTTGTTCGAAGCAGTTGCTTTTAATTCATCTGCAGCTACATTATCCACACTTAAAACATTTTCATTTCCCTGATCATATTGTCCTTCCTGATAGGTGATAATCTTATCAATGTAAGCGCCTCTTGTGGAATATTTAATAATCTGAGTATATTCATCTGCTCCTTCAGCTGCGGCACCTTGATTCAATTCAGCTGCCGAAGTTGCAAGGCGTTCTAAGATATCATCTGCATTGGTATATGTTTCCTCATTGATCTTCACACCGTTTTCAGACAGTGCAACCGTCCGAGAGGTTAAGCTTGAGCTCCCTTTGATATCATAGAAACGAATGCTTACTTCATCGCTCGTAGAGCTCTTCTTCTCTGCTCCGGTCAGATAAGCATAAGTATATGTGGATGTCCCGCTGGTTGAGCCGACATCAGCAAAAGCGACTTTACCAAAGGAATCCAGATATAAAGTAACATATATGTCTAGCGCAAAATTCTTTTCTGCTTCGCTCTGATAACTTTTTGCTACTTTATATTCCTTGTTTCTGTCCAAAGTCAGCGTCATTTTATCATTTGAGATTTCTGTTATCGTACCCTTTGCTTCTTTGGTAGAAATCAAAACATCAATGATGTTACCATCGCTGCTTTCGGAAACGGATACAATATCGCCGACTGCGATTTTAGAAAATTCAGAAGCGGACCCGTCTCTGGTAAAGGTAATGGTCTTGGTGCGGTCTGTCTCATCCAAAGTCTTCGGCTGATAAACACCCATTTTGTCATAAATCTTATAGTTGTTTTTGTCTATCTGGCTAACAACATAAGTGTCATAAGTCTTTAAGAATACAATGCTAGCTGAGCCGCTTCCTGCGGTATCAAGCAAGGTAATTTCGCCTGATTTCTGCAGATTGTTGTCCAAAAGCTTGCTGAGGCTTGTTGTTGTAGCAACGCCGTTGTACATAACAATTGCACCGCTATCAATAGAAGCCGTTTCATAATCATCGTCAACAGAAGGCAAATATTCAATTTCTGTATTAGAATAGGTTTCAATGCTGTTTAGATCAATCTGAGTGGTTGTGTTTCTTCCCTTCTGCAGAGAAAGGTTTGTAATTTCATAATAATCCGCGCCTGCTTCATCTTTATAATAAGCAGTTACCATTCTTCCTAAATAATCATTGATATTGCTGATATTTAAAGAATCAATAGAATAAATTACACGGTCATTTCCTTTTTGAATTTCAATTTGTTTCTTTCCGCAGGAACTGGTTTCACCGGCATAAATCGTTGCGCCGTAAACAGAAACAACCTGACCTTTTACACTCTGCTGGTCGTCGCGTTCAGATACAGAACCGCTAGTAGTACCTGTGATCGGATCAAAAATTTCAATTGTTAAAGAATTGTCTACCAACTTTGCAATCAAACCGCGGTTTGCCGCCTGTCCAACTGCCCCATCGCTTACTCCTTTGAGCAATCCCAAAACGCCTGCCATGCTCAGATAACCGCTCGGATATCCGCCTCTTTGCTGCGCCTGAATGTCATAGCCAAGGGCACAGACAAGCATTTTTATTGCTTGTTCGTATGTAACAGGATCTTCTGGGGCAAAAGTGCCATCGCCCATACCATTAATAATGCCGGCAGCAGCTGCAACCTTAATGTAACCGGAAGACCAGCGGTCATCGGCAACATCGGTAAATCCGGCGCCTGCAGCAGGTGCAACTTCACCTGTGTTCATCAAACCGATACATACAATTTTCGCAAATTCATCCCTTTTTACATTTGCATCCGGGGCAAATGTACCATCCCCCATACCGTCAATAATTCCTCTTGCTGCCAAGTTTTCAACAGCTTCATAATACCGGTAAGATTCTGGCACGTCACTGAACTGCGCCGCAAAAGCCGTTGGAACCATCATTGCAATGGCAAAAACAGCAGCCAGCAATAATGACAACATTTTCTTTGTTTTTAGCATAACTTCTTCCCTCCGTAAAAATTTTTAAATTACGTTGTTTATATATTATAACACTATTAGATAGTAACGTCAATTATAAAAATTTTACTTTTTGATTACAATTTTACAAAAGGATCAGAAATTACAGCTACAGCTGCAATTTCTGACCAAACACTAGCGATCTTGTTTTAATTTTACACGCAAAATGTGCTCTTTTAGGCTCTGCCAGTTAAAAGGGATGAATGGATAGAGATACCCTTTCTTTGTTACAGTTTTGTTAGTAGCAACCATAACCAAAACTAATATAAGGCCAAAAACAAATCCGATACCGCCCGCAAAATATGTGGTAAGAAGAAGAAAAATCCGCATAAATTTTATGGCATAATTTAATTCAATACTGGGCTGTGCGAATCCTGCTATTGCAATATACGCCATATACAATATGGTATCCGGAACAAACCAACCTGCTTTTACTGCAAAATCACCCAGCAGGAGCGCACCGATAATACTGAGGGAATTTCCCAACATACTGGGCGTATTGACAGAAGCAAGGCGCAGAACATCAATCGCAATCTCCAGCATGAGAAGCTGAATGATAACCGGAATGGCATTGGGCTCCGAAATCCCTAAAAACTGGAAGGATTGGGGCAACCGGTCAAGATTTTGCAGAATTAAGATCCAAGCCGGCGTCACGAATAAGGTTGAAAAAAACACCAAATTACGAATTAGGCGCATATATCCGCCGACAACAGGCGGATAATAATAATCATCCGGTTCCTGGATAAAATCAAGCAAGGAAGTCGGAAGAATCATTGCCGATGGATCATTGTCAACTAAAACAATAATACTGCCGTCCAATATGGACGCAGCTGCAACATCCGGCCGTTCTGTATAACGGACTTTTGGAAATGGATTATACCATCTTCTGCGTATTAAACATTCTGCCAGACTTTCTTGATTCATCGTAAGGGACTTAACCTTTACAGAACATATTTTTGTTTTAATTTCTTCTAAAACCTTTGGATCAACCATGTCGCTGATATAACATATTGCAACATCTGTGTAGGAACGCTGCCCTACTGTTACCATTTCCGCTATAAATTTGGGATCACGGATCCTTCGCCGAATCAGCGCAGTGTTCATAACAATCGTTTCTACGAGCCCGTCTCTAGATCCCCGCATAACTTTCTCTTTTTCCGGTTCTTGTGTTGATCTTGCCGGATAGGTACGGGTATCAATAACAATTGCCTCGCTAAAGCCGTCAATGATAAGCGCACAGGGACCGGATAATATTTGTGTCACCAGCGCATCTATATCCTTTTCCACCGTCGTTTCCACATACGAAATATAATGGCAAAAAAATTCTTTCGCATTTTTTACTTTCAAAACCTCTTCCGGCTGTAATTTCAAAATAAACGTCAGAACCTTTTCCATAATTTCATCTTTTATAAAACCATCCACAAAATATAGGACCGCTTTTTTACCGCCAATTACAAGCTCTCTTTCAATCAAATCAAAACTTTGCTCCACCGGCAAAATTTTATGAATAGTTTCTTGATTTTTTTTCAAATCGGAACTCAGCGTCATGCCTGTGTCTCCTTTTGTAGTTAAAATAATGTCTACTGAACAAATGGTTTTGCGAAACCATTTGTGTGAAATTTACAATTTCACACCTAAAAACAGCATTAAAATGCTATTTTTAGGTTCACCCTTGCACCTAAACAATTCTGAAACGCTTACAAACCGCTATGCGGCTGCGTTTCAGAATTGTTCAGCAGTCATTAAAATAGTTCTTTTAGTTTATCCATACTAGAAGAAATTATGTTTTATTGTCTTTTGAAAATGAAAGCTTTATATTTGTTTTCTGATAAAAATACGAACCAGGAAAAAGTTTAATACATACAATGATATTGTACTTATAGAAAAAGAATATTGAAACAGGAGGGTAAAAATGAAAACAGATACTTTTGCTGTAATCGGCGGTGACTTTCGGTCTACCGTTGTTATGAACCAACTGGCGGACAAAGGCTATCATGTAAAGTATTTTGGCTTTGATGAAACTTTAGCTATGAACCCCAACGCCATCCATGAAAAAAATATTTCCGGCGCTTTAAGCGGCGCAAAATATGTTATTTTGCCTCTGCCCTATGCCTCGCAAGACAGCACAACTATAAATGCCCCGCTATACCGAAAAGAAATTTTAATTTCAGATGTAATTGAAAATTTACCGCCGCACTGTTTTATTCTCGGCGGTATGTTGGATGAAGTAATCTGCTCTACTTTAAAATCCAAAGAAATTACATATGCAGACTATTTCCATCGTGAAGAATTTACAATAAAAAATGCAATTCCAACCGCAGAAGGCGCTATAGAAATTGCACTGAGAGAAACTCCGCACACACTGCACCGCAGCCATTGCCTGATTGCAGGCTACGGAAGAATCGCAAAGCTGCTTTCCGAATACTTGTCCGGCTTTGGGGCAGACATTACGGTTTCCGCGCGAAAACACAGCGATCTTGCATGGATTGAAGCGCGCGGACATCACGCAATTCATACAAGCCAAATAAAAGACTATATCCATAATTTCGACGTTATTTTTAATACCGTGCCTTATAAAATTTTTGATCGTACTGCCCTGTCCCTTGCCAAAAAGGACTGTCTGATCATTGATTTGGCTTCCAAACCCGGCGGAATTGATTTTGAGTCCGCACAAAAGTTTGGATTAAATGTCATCTGGGCGCTCTCGCTACCGGGAAAATGCGCCCCTTTGACGGCAGGTAGCATCATCACAGACACCATTATAAACATTATTCGGGAATGGGAGGATTCTTATGGACTGGAACAATAAAAATATTGGTTTTGCAATGACTGGCTCCTTTTGCACTTTTGCAAAGGTCATTGCCGAACTGGAACATTTAAAAAAAACGGGAGCAAACCTGCTTCCGATCTTTTCGCAAAATACACAAACAACGGATACCCGCTTTGGGAAAGCAGACGATTTTATAAAACAAGTGGAAACCATCACAGGAAACCGGATCATCAGAAACATCGCAGAGGCTGAGCCAATCGGGCCGAAAAAACTGATTGACGCACTTGTCATTGCGCCCTGCACCGGGAATACGCTGGCAAAACTGGCAAACGGCATCACCGACACCTGTGTTACCATGGCAGCAAAATCAACAATCCGCAATCATCGGCCGGTGCTGATTGCAATTTCAACAAACGACGGTTTGGGAACAAGCGCCAAAAATATCGGCCAGCTTTTAAACATGAAAAACTTTTACTTTGTTCCGTTTTCCCAAGACGATCCGATAGGCAAAAACAATTCTTTGGTTGCCGATATGTCTAAAATAAAAGACAGTCTGGAATGTGCGCTCAGCGGAATCCAAATTCAGCCCTTATTACAGGGATAAAGCCGGCTTTGCCAGGAGTTTGACAGTATAAAAAATAAAACTTGCGCACAATATAGTTTTATTATATAATAAACATAACTTCAAAAGAACAGGATGTGTGATTATGCCATTTATCAGTACAAAAGTAAACCTTGCGCTCAGCCGTGAAAAAGAAATTTGTTTAAAAGAGAAATTAGGAAAAGCAATTGCAATTCTGCCCGGTAAAACGGAGCAGTTTTTAATGCTAGACTTTGAAGATAACTGCCGCTTATATTTCGGCGGCAGCGGAGAAAATCCTCTCGCATATATCGAAGTAAAAATTTTCGGCACAGCGAAGAAGGAATTTTTAGAAAAGCTCACTGCAGAAATCTGCAATATTCTCAACCAGGAACTTTCCATTGCTCCGAACCATATATACGTAAAATATGAAGAAGTAGCGCACTGGGGCTGGAACGGAACAAATTTTTAACGCAAAGGAGAAACCGCTATGCCATTATGCCACTGCAATTTCTTTGCGCATTCTTTGGGAATGCCCACCAATGTGACCATTATCATTCCAGCCCTTGATTCTGCG
>CASGBM010000048.1 GCA_949299615.1 uncultured Eubacteriales bacterium
CCGGCAAAGGAAATGGTGTTTCCTTGATCCTCAAAGAACATCTCATTGATCGTAATGTCGGCTGCGCTGTGTGTTTCGGAATAAAGACCAACCTCTGCGATCTGCATCCCGTGCAATTCACCCAGTTTACCGTCCGCATATTCTTCGTCAAAGCAGACACCCTCATATTCGCCGACAAGCTTTTCATCACAGCGGTCTATGCTGCTTTTGTCCCAGTTTAATGAGACTGTTTTACCGGATTGTAATTTGACCTCAATAAAGTCAATTACCAGATCCGGGACATTTGTGATTGCTTTTATGATAAGAAACATAAAACCTACCTCCTGTTAGATAATTTATATATAAACGGGGCAGGCCATAGGCTCCCCGATTGAAAGAGTTGGGGGAGCCGAAAAGACTCCGATCTATATAAAAAAGCGCTCAAAGAGTCTATGCTCTCCGAGCGCCTTGTGGCTTAATTAGTCATGAAATTTTTATACGGATGGGACGGAGGAAGATGTGCCTCCGCCTTACCGCTTTTGTGCATCTATGCCAGATGCAGAAGACAAAAAAAGTGCCTGAAAGCAATGCTCCCAGACACTGTGATACCCTGATAACTCTGATTACTTCTGTGTAATCACTGATACTTATAAAAATATTATATCAGATTTCTTTTGAAAATACAAGCCTTAATTAGAAAGATGGGATGAATAAACCTTTTGTGTTTAGCATATCCTATTGACAAAACACAAAACTTATGATAAAATAAATACAACTTTAGATTATCGTAAAAAGAGGTGTTAAACCATGGCATATATTACAAGGGAACTGGAACGCAAATTTATGAAACTGAACGGTTTTTTTAAGGCGGTTCTTGTAACCGGCGCCAGACAGGTCGGTAAAACCACAATGCTGAAGCACTTGTGCGAAGGGACCGGCAGAACCTATGTGTCGCTTGATAATATTATGGCAAGAGAATTGGCACAGACCGATCCTGTACTGTTCTTCCAGACGTACAAGCCGCCTATTCTCATTGATGAAGTACAAAAGGCTCCGGAGCTGTTTGAGCAGATCAAAATCATGTGCGATGAATCAGATGAAAAAGGTTTGTTCTGGCTCACCGGCTCTCAGCAATATAAAATGATGAAAAAAATAAGGGATACACTGGCAGGCAGGATAGGGATCCTTAACCTATACAGTATGTCGCAGAGAGAGAAAAACAATATTGTTTTTGATACCGCTCTCGACTTTTCGTTGGAAACACTGCAGGCAAGGCAGAAGCAGGTCCCGAAAAATGATGTTGAAAAGGTTTTCCATCATATTTGGGAAGGCGGAATGCCGCAGGTGCTTGGTGCGGACGATGAACTTCGTATGGAATATTACAGCGCTTATGTAGATACCTATCTTATGAGGGATGTAGCGGAAGAAGGAGGCATAACCGATACAGTTAAATTCACAAGGTTTTTGAGAGCCTGCGCCGCCCTTGTGGCCGAGCAGGTCAATTATGCAACGCTTGCCGAAAACACCGATATTTCAGAGCCAACCGCAAAAGAATGGATTAACCTTTTGCAAGGCATGGGGATCGTTTATTTGCTTGAGCCCTATGCAAACAACGAACTCAAAAGGCTTACCAAAACACCGAAATTATATTTCTGCGATACCGGGTTATGCGCATATCTTTCCATGTGGCTTACCCCGCAGCAGCTGATGAATGGCGCGGCCAGCGGACATTATTATGAAAACTATGTTGTGATGGAGCTTGTCAAAAATTATGGGTACAGCTCCGTAAAATCAAACATCACATACTATCGTGACGCCAATGCCAAAGAAATTGATTTGTTCGTTGAGGAAAACCTGGTTATCCATCCGCTCGAAATAAAAAAATCCGCCAACCCCAACAGACGGGAAGTCAGGAAATTCACATTCCTTGATAAAACTTCTCTCAAGCGCGGAAACGGCGGTATTATATGTATGTGCGAGGAACCCATACCGATCGACGATATGAATTGTTTTATTCCAAGTAACTTGATATGATTTCGCCGGTGCTTGCAGGTTTGAAGCATATGATAAAGACGGTTGACCCCATTCCGGGATCAACCGTCTCTTTTAAAATAGGAGCAGTGCTCCGGTCAGCTGCGGGGATTATTATTAAATACCGGCACACAATTTTTATATCCCCTTGCGGTAAAGCACAAACGAGTATACCGCAGGCGCAAAACACGCGGCCATTGCAAGCGCAAATATGACCGCCGCACCGTAACCGCCGAAGAACGCCGCTATGATCATGCAGATTCCGGCGGCAACAAACATCCTTCCGCCGAACCGGTGCGTCCTTTCCCAGTTTTCCTCACTGTTCAGAGTCCACGGCAGCTTTATGCCCATTGTGTAATTCTGCCTGCACTTCGGCAGATAATTTCCCATTAAAATAAACAGGATGCCTATTAAAACGGGTATAAATCTTATTAAATTAAGCGAGCTGTCAAGCGCATAGGAAATAGTTACGCATTGCACGAATACGCTTAATACCGGTATGACCCACCGTGTTATGGTTTTGAGCCTGCCGTCCATGCCGCGTTTTTTTGGATCAACCTCCAGCAGCCCGGTACAAAGAATAAACAGTCCCGTCATAACCGCCGGTATCCCAAACAGCGCAAATTCCCGGCTGCTGTAATCATCCGGCTGAAAGTTAAAATCAAAATGGGTCGCCATCTGCTCCGGCATACGCCCATAAAACACCGCGCCTATCACAAACGGCAGCAGGCAGACGGCTAATTGTATTATAAAGCTTCTGCTTTTAAATATGTTTTTCATAATAAAAATCTCCATTCCGCCGCAGAATGCGGCCATGCTTATTGCTGAAATACATTGTAAACAACCCAATAGGTCAGTCTGCGCAGTTTATTTCTGACCGTCCTGGAATTGTGCAAACCACATCATAATATCTTCAAATACCGATGTATTCAGCTTATAGAATATATAGTTCTTTTCTTTTTCCTCCGTTATCAGTCCGGCTTTTTTCAAGATGGATAAATGGTACGACACCGTAGCGTTTGTCATATCAAAGCAAGCTGCAATCTCACCGGCTGACTTCTTCCCGTCACGCAGCATGAGCAGTATTTCGCGCCTCACTCCATCGGACAAAGCCTTGAATGTCTCCTGAAACCCCATCGGCAACGCTCCTTTCGCAATCTATTTAGAAAATTTTCTAAATAGATTATAGCACTTAGTGATGTCATTGTCAATACGATTTATAAATTTTTATTGATATAAAAAATATAAATGAATGAAATTCACTCACTATATTGACAATTGAGACGCGTTTTGATATAATTTATTTATAAAATTGATAAGGAAGGCAATGAATGTGGCACGTATAACAAAAGCGCCGGAAGAACGGCGTAAAGAAATTATAGATACAGCAATAAAATTGTTTTATGAAAAGGGCTATGAAAAAACAACAATTTCAGATATTGCTAAAGAAATAAATGTAGCTCAAGGTCTTTGTTATCGATATTTCCCATCAAAGGAAATGTTGTTTGATTGTGCAATTGACCAGTATGCGCAAATCTTAGCCGACAGTATAACAGAGTATACAAAAGATACAGAATTATCATTAAAAGAACTTATTATGAAAATGCCGACGTTTGTTGATATAGAAAAGGAAAATACGATTTACTATAAGCTTTGCCATAGTGCTGAAAATCATAAAATCCATAGTCAGCTTTCTATCAATATTTGTTCTAAATTAATGCCGGCGGTATGCGATATTTTAAAAAAAGCGGCAGAGCGCAAGGAGATCGTTGTTGATGATATAGAAGCTGCAGCCTCATTTGCAGTCTATGGTCAGTTAGGTATATTACTTGATGAATCCATACCTGCCGATGAACGCATAACACGCGTTAAGACATTTTTGTTGAAAATTTTTAATTTAATATAGTTATATAAAATTTTATCCTCGTTTTTTGCGAGGATAAAAAATACAATACAAATGAATGAAATTCATTCATAGAAAGGATATGATGTTTATGGAATCAAAAAAGGAAACAGCGGTAATTACAGGAGCAACAAGCGGATTAGGATTAGCGTATGCCGAACGAATGGCAGCAGATGGTTATGACCTCATCATTACCGGACGCAGAGAAGAAATAATAAAAGCCAATGCCGAAAGGATAATGCACGAATACGGACGCAGTGTTGAAGTATGCATTGCGGATCTTTCGGATGAGAAAGGAGTGAACAAATTAATTGATATTCTTAATAATAAAAACATATCCATTTTGGTCAATAACGCAGGGTTTGGATTGAAAACGAAGTTTATTGACACCAATTATTGTGATGTGGAGCGATTATTGTATTTACACATAATGGCTGTAACAAAACTAACATATTTTGTCCTTCAAGGCATGAAAAAGAGAAATAAAGGAACAATCATAAATATTTCTTCTGATGGGGCATTTGCGGTCATGCCTAAAAATGTTGTTTATTCCTCGTCCAAACTTTATATTATAAATTTTACTGAAGGACTGCATATGGAACTTGCAGACTATAATATAACGGTTCAAGCAGTATGTCCTGGCTTTATTGATTCTGATTTTCATGAACGTGCCGGGATGAGCGTTGATAAAACACGAAAAGGTATTTTTCGGTTTTATCAGCCAAGAGATATTGTAGAGAATGCTATGAAAGCTCTAAAAAAGGATGTTGTAGTCTGTATTCCGGATAAAGGCGGAAAGGTTATTAAACTTATAGGGAAATATATGCCGCGAAAAATATTTTATAATTTTGCCGCAGAATTTGCAAATAACACAATCAAAAAAAGAAAATAGGAAATTCTTTCTGCTTTTGCTTTCGTGAACATATTGCGAAAAACGAAGAAATGTGATATAATAACCAATAATAAAAATGCAAGGGAGGTTTAGCATGAATAAATCAGAACTGGTTGCGGCCATCGTTGAAAAAACCGGCTCCACAAAGAAAGACGCCGAGATGATCATGAACGCGACATTTGAAGCAATATCAGACGCACTCGCAAAGGGCGATAAAGTTTCTTTGATAGGATTTGGTAATTTTGAGGTACGTGAGCGTGCTGCCCGCGAAGGAAAGAATCCTCAGACCGGCGAGAAAATACAGATCGCTGCTTGCAAGGTTCCGGCATTCAAGCCCGGGAAAGCATTAAAAGACAAAGTGCAATAATTGTTTCAGTATGACAGAGACGGTTGACCCTATTCCGGGATCAACCGTCTCTTTTTACAACCGATTTGCTTTGTCCTTCATTTCTTTAGCCGTCGGATTACTGTAAATCAGTGTGGTCTGCACATTGCTGTGTCCGGCCTGGTTTGCTACTTCATGAATAGAGTAACCGTTTTCCAACGCATTGGAGCAAAAATAATGACGCAGCGTTTTGGGCGTGATGGTATCCGAATACTTATTAAATATCTGGTTGATGCGGGAGGGCGTCAGCTTCTCACTTTGGCGGCTTACGAACAGATACGGACTGTCTGAATCCCTCTCTTTCAAATATTCACGAATCGCATGGACGGCCTTGTCATTGATATAAACAATCCGTTGCTTATTGCCTTTCCCGACAATACGAATCTCTCTGGATATCAGATCCACCTGATCCAGCCTGAGTGATACACATTCACTTCGCCTGATGCCGGTATAGACATAAAGCGTAACGATTGCATAATCCCGTTTGCTGCCGTGCTCCAGTAGTCTTTGCCGGAATGATTCCACATCCTTTTTCTCAACGGTACACGGGCTGGCATATTGGATCTGAACCTTCATAAAATCACCGTCCAGCACCGCAGATTCATTTTGAATGCCCTTTTTTATAAAATAGGCGTTTAATGTTTTCAGTGAAGATAGATGGTTATTTACCGTCCGCGGATCATATTGTTTAATGTTGCGCATATATGAGATGTACTCCAGTACGTTTGCGCGGTACAGCCGCGTTGGTTCCTCCCCAAAGCTGTCGCGGCACCAACTGAAAAACAAACTGATATTTCTGCAATATGTTTTGATGGTATTTTCTGATTTACCGCTTTCTTTCAAATACTCAGAAAATTCTTCTGTCATTTTGATCCGTTCCTTTCTGTTGTGTTTATTATAATTACACCGAAAGTAAGGAGCATTTGCAACCGAATAATTATGTTTAACTCATTTGCGGTAGCTACGCATATGATTGTGTTTAACTCAAGATAGGTACCGACGATAAAAAACGACGGCAGCTAAACACAATTAGCATTATGTTTAGCTGCCGCTTTCCTTTTATTTTAATATGTTTTGCGTAATATCCGTTCAGTTGCTGCACGCAGCCACTATCTCATCGTGTGCCCAATGGCCGTCAATATCCGAAAACGGGTTCTGCATGGTATCCGAATACATTTCCCCGGTCATACGGTTTAAGATGGTTACAGCCTCGGCTCTCGTGACAACATTGCCGGGCCGTATCGTCTTGTCTTCATATCCCGTCAAAAAGCCGTTCTCTGCCAGACGCATTACCGGCTCATAAAACCAATCCTGTTCCAATACATCGCTGAATGTACTGCCGTTTGGAACGGTGCTCCCGTATAGGAACTGCGAAAGCATTGACGCAAGCTCTGCGCGCGTAATTTGCGCTTCCGGACGGAAAGATCCGTCCTCATACCCGTTTAATACGCCCCTTTCAACAAGCGATACCACAGCGTTATAATACCACTCGCCCTTATCCACATCCGGGAAAACGGCTTTTCCCTGTGCCGGCCGTTTGTCAGCGGCAAGACGTGAGATGAACGCGGCAGCCTCTGCTCTTGTGAGGGGTTCGTCCGGGCAAAATTCGGTTTCGGTCTTGCCGGTGATATAGCTGCCCGGCGTTTTGGTAAACCGCGGCGAGATCTTCAGCGTTTCAGCGTCGGCATAATAAGCAAAATCAACCGCCGAGCTGTCCGCTCCCTCTTTGCCGGTCACAGCAAAGATATGTCCCTGCGCAACCATCGCGTCCACCATGTCCGCATAGCCCTTCAAATCCTCCGGGGTAACGGACAGCATCTCATCGCGCGTCCGTTTAATATCCTCCGCTGTTTTTTCACTGTATTTCAGCGTCGCACCGTAATCGGAATCGTTGTAATACTCATCAAACTCTTTCACCGCCGGAACGGTAACAGCCTCAATCTCTTTTTGGGTGATCTCAATATCCCGCAAAAAGTCGCCCATCCCGTACCATACTTCAACGGCAATATCGATGTCCTGCAGACCGGTCGCCGCACAGGTCATCCCCGTTGCATCAAAGAACACGCTTGCGCCATATGCGCCGTATCTCCCGCGCAGAGTGGGATTGACATATTTTGACGTCAGGATCTTGCCGAGTATGTCCATCTTGCCCGAGTATTGGTACCCGTTCTCGCCATAGTTCCCCGACAGCATGAAGTGTGTCGCATCGGGCAGATCCGAAATGACAGCAGCGGAGTTATATCCGGCAGGCAAAACGATTTGTGCTTCCGTTTTCTGCCCGGCGTCACGGAAAGCATCCGTTACCGCTGTTTTATACTGTTCAAACCCATCCCTGTTGCCGACGTATTCCACAGCCGGAATGCTTGTAAGGATGGAACTGTTTAAAATCTGCCGCAGCTTTTCTGTTTTCTGCGGTATTTGGTCATCCATTACAGAGGTCAGATAATGATAGTATGGCACAGAGCCCTGACCGATGCTTCCTCTTGTTGCGCTGTAGAACGCATTGCCCGCCGATGAGGTGGATTGCTTCAGCTCATAAGATAAATAATACGGGTCACGGTAGCCGTTATTCAATATTTCTCCCGGTGCGGTTTCAAGGTATGACGCAAGATCCGTTTCGTTTATCAAAGCGTCATCCCTAAGAAAATCCATGACCGTATGGAAATCTTCTATCGCCGTGCTCCCGCCGCCGTAGAAGTAAACCGAGATCCGCGGGCTTATCTTTGAATTGTTGCTGTAGCTTTCCATTGCGGCAAGACCGAAATCGGCCGGGATACCTACCTCGATGGCACGGCTACTTAAATAGGAAAGCAGCAGCTGCAAATCAAGAAGCTCGCTTCCATCGGGGATCGGGAACAGCAAATCGGTAACGGTCGTGCCGGCTTTTTCGGTAAAATAAAATTCTATCCCGTTTTCTGTTTCCAGAACCGGCGAACCGTAAGCCGGAGGATCGCCTGCCGCCTCAATCGTAAGCGAAGGAATAGCCGCGACCGCCTCCGGGGCGTCGGGCGCATTTGCCCAGGCGTCAAACGCTTCCGTATTGGATTTTATCTGCTCAAGCTCCTGTCCGGTAAAGTCCGGCACAGCTTGTTCGTCTGAAACGGCGCCGTTGCCCGAAACAACGATCTTAAAGCATGGGTTTTCCGTGAAGTATTCTTTTAAGACGCTTTCAAACACAGACTTGTCGGACAAAAGCTTTTCCTTCGTTTCGGTTAACGAGGTAAAGCTCAGGGGATCGTCGTTGTAAAGGAGCCCGCAGAATACCTCGAATGCAGTGTCATAAACGTATGTGTCGTTCCTGAGGTTAAAATAGGATTCAATTTCCGCAGCAAGGGCATCTTCGTCAAAACCGGTCTGTGCAAAACCGGAAAGGATATTTTTGTAGGCGCTGATCACAGAATCCTTCTTTTCAACCGGGACCTCCGAGGCAATCAGCGCGAGATTGGCGATCCCGCCGCTGTTCCCGCCGCTGACATAGTTGACGGCGTTTACCTCGTTCATTTGCTGTTGTATCAGATTGAATATGATTTCTCTTGCAAAAATCCTTTCCGCAGGCTCCGACATCGGGACGCCGGAGGACATGAACCCGATATCCACCGTCTTTGTCTCATCCGTGATATTGTATTCACTTTGCTGTTCGGCCGGCGTCTGTTTTGTGTCCTCAAAATGTATCGGAACTTCTGTTTTGTCAAACGCATTGAAGAACGTGTCAAGCACGGACAGCGTCTTTTTGATGTCCTGCTTGCCCGCCAGGTAAGTCATACTGTTTGACGGCGTGTAGTAGGTATGGTATACGCACAGAAGATCGTCGTATGTAAGGCCGGTGACCGCCTCAACGGTGCCGCCGCTGTTAAACGCGGGCGCAGTGTTCCCATAGAGGGCGGTATAAAGGCTGTCCGAAATGAAGCTCAGCGAGTTTTCGGCAGTATCAAGCTTTTTCATATTCAGCTCGTTATACACAACGCCGTTATACCGGACGCCGCTGTCCGTATATTCCAGGCGGACGCCCTGCTGTTTGAATATGTTTTCATCGCGGAGGAGCAGCGGATGGAAAATCCCGTTCAAATAGACGTCCATCAGGTTATAGAATTCCGTTTCGTTGGAGGTCTTTATCTCATACCGTGTAATATCGTCCGCCGTAACGCCGTTCAGGCTTTCCGCCAAAGCATTTTCGCGGATATACGGCATGATGTTCTTGACCGGATATTTGTCGCTGCCGCAAAAGAGCGCGTGCTCCAGGACGTGGTTGGCGCCCTTGTTGTCGGCGGGCGGCGTTTTAAAACCTATCGTAAAATCCAGCCGGTCCGCGCCGTTGTCAACGTATATAACCTCCGCGCCGGTTTTGATATGCTCAAGCCGATAGACCGTACCGCCGAGGTCATCACTTTGTATTATGGCTGCCGGTTCAAATCCCGTACCGGAAAAGTCTGACGGCTCATAGGCCAGAGCTGGTACGGCGCTTATCAGTAGAAAGCCCGCAAGAGCCGCGGACATGGTTTTTGTCAATTTGTTCATCTGTTACCTCCTAAAAAATTGTTATTGCTGCGCATCTATCATTTCATGGACGATTTGCAAAAGCTCGTCTTTGGAAATATCGGCATTAACTGCTGCAAGCTCATAATTCAGGCCTGCATATTCCCATTTGACGCCCTGCACCCGGTTATACTCAACCGCGGTTGAGCCATAGCTTATTACAATATCGCCGTTTTGCTCCGCCTGCCTGTCTTCTTCGGTAGGACGGTAATCGGGCGGGACGAGCTTGTTTGTATAAGAATAACAGAACAGCTCACTGCCTTTGTAATCTTCCGTCACATCCATTCCGTCCGCCTGTATACCTGCAGCTGCGGCGTCGATAAAGAACGAAATTTCGTCCCCGTTCCTTGTGTAGCTGAATTGCAGCCCTTTATATTCTTCTACCGTTGCGCCCTCTGTATCGAAGTCCTCGTTATATGTGATATATCCGCTGTCAAAAACATATCCCGAAGAAAAGCTCTCCGGAACGGCCGGTGCAATACCGGTATCACGGAGCAGCGTTTCCCTTGACGGTACGGAATAGTAGGAGGGGATGCTGGAAGAATGCCCTCCGCGCCCGCCAAGGATGATATTGGCTGCAATGACTGTAACGCTCAGCAGCATAACGACTGCTGCAGCAAGGATGGCGATCCTGCGCAGCTTTATCCTTCGTATTTTCATCGCGGGGTCCGCCGCCTCCGCGATAAGGTCGTCATCGATCAGGCTGACCGTTTCAAATATATCTTTTAGATTCATATACGAACACCCTGCCTTTCCAAATATTTTTTCAGTTCCTTCCTTGTCCGCATCAGCATGGATTTTACTTTGCTTTCGCTGAATCTATGCTGCGCGGCAATGTCTGAGATACTGTCGCAGTACCAATACCGCCGGATAAAGACAATGCGCTTTATTGCAGGCTGTTTCCGCAAGAATCCGCTGATGTGCTTTGCGGTATCCCGGCAGTCATAATGCTGCTCAACGGTATTGCCTGCACTGATACAGCTTTCAAGCTCCGAAAGGCTTGTTTCAAACTCCGCATTGCGCTTGTCGGCGTGGTTGTAGTCATATTTATCGAAGGAAACGTTCCGCACGATGCGCCCCAAAAACGCGGCAAAATACGGCGGCCGTGCAGGCGGTATCCTGTTCCATGCGATGTGGTAGGTATCGTTCTCGCATTCCTCGCTGTCCTGATGATTTTTTAAGATGCCGTATGCAAGAGCGCGCAGCATCCTGCCATATTTTAACGCTGTCTCTTTTATGGCGTTTTCGTTTCGTTCAAAGTATAATTCAATGATTCTTTCATCCTCCATGGTTCGAGCTCCTTTTATATTTTAGGCCTATACTAATATAATGGGAAAATAACCGCGTTGGTTGCACAGATTTAAAAAAATCTTTCATTCCTACAAAAATTATATTGGGCAGACGGCTTGATGTCAACGATATGCACTGATTTTACCGATAATAAAAGGGCAGCCCGCCTGCACGATGCAGACGGGCTGCCAATAAGACCGAATCTGTTTTCAATTATTTTCTGCGTAAAATTCCTTTGCATCCAGGAGCAGCTTCCGCGCACGGTTGAACATGGCAGAATCGACTGCAGGGATGTCCCAATAGCAGAAATCCATCAGATAATATTCATCCGGGTCATAGGATGGGTCTGCTGTCTGATAGATACGGGTATATGCGGCTTTCCTTGCCTCCTCGTAATCTCCGCCGTTTTTTACCTGCTCTATTAAATCTGCGATCAGTGCGCGCACCTGTTCTTCTGCCTGTCTGTAATATTCGGGGCGCAGGTACATATCGCGATATTCAAAAATGGCGTTGTTTGCGATAGCTGCCAGGATCGCAAATCCGTATCCGTCCGTTTCATTTGCAAGCACAGCATCCAATATCGTATTGTGTGCCTTTATTTTAGCGTCGCTGTATCCCATACCGGCTGTGACATCATCCAGTATCCCGCTGACCAATCGTTCGGCTACCGCAATGCTTCCGGGCGGCGTGTCCCGCGGAAGCGATTCTCTCGGTATCTCTTCCGCATAAACCGGTATGACAAAAGTCATAAGAAGGGCTGCCAACAGTGTAAACGCCGTGATTTTCCACTTTTTCTTCATGATGAAAACCTCCTTTGGTATTTCTGTCTTAATTACACCCAAAACCGGTCTGAATTGCAACCGGAACTTTTAATAAATATCTTGATATTGTTCCGTAAAGCGAATATAATGGTAATATATCAATACAAACGGAGTGATCACTGTGAAATTCATATCAAGCACCGAAGCAGGAAAAAGATGGAGCTTGTCGAGCCGCAGGGTTGCGGTTTTATGTACAGAAGGCAGAATCCCGGGAGCTCAGAAGGTGGGTAATACGTGGATGCTTCCGGAAAATACCGAAAAGCCGTCCGATGCGCGTATAAAGAGCGGTAAATATATAAATAAAAAGTCAGAAGGTGAAAAAGATGCCGAAACAATTTAAACCGGCAAGACAACTCAAAAAATTAAAGGTAACAGAGGCAGCAAAGCTTCTCGGGGTTTCCCAGCCTACGTTAAGCGCGTGGGAGGCGGGACGCAAAGCGCCTTCGATTGACAGCCTCGAAAAAATGGCAGCGCTGTATGGAGTGACGACAGATTTTCTGCTGGGAAGGGAAGAAGAACCGATCCGTCATACAAAAGAACCGATACCCGCAAATCTTTTATCCATTATGCACGGTTATCCCGTTTGGTCTGCCGAATACGGATGGATGCTCGTTGACGCAGCGGAACAACGTTTGGTTTCTGTGGAGAAGGTTTCCGTCTCCTTTATCGATGCCGGTGAGTTGTACGGCGCGGCACCCGCATTCGCCGAACCGGTTTTGCCCGATGAAGCGCCGATACCGAAATCTGAGCTTAAGACCTATGATGAGATCTGGCTGGAGCCGATCTCGGTTGACAGATGCCTGCGAAACGAGCTGCGAGGGTGGTACCATGTAAAAAACAGGTGGGTCGAAAATGAGTTTGGCAACAGGTTTTACTTGGATACGTATGCGAGTAAATGGCTGGCATTCCCGTCAAATTCGGAGTAGGAATAAAATAAATGTTTTATATATTGATTGGTGAATCTGTAAGATTGAAAAGAATCAATGCGCCCGGTTTTCATGTTCCCGGCGTATTTTATTGCCTAAAAGAACTTGACAAAGATTAAATGTTGTAGTATATTTATATCGTAAGTAGTAAGTAATAAGCAGTAAGTGAAATCCAAAGGAGGTTTACCATGAACAATTTATCACTTTCGCAGGAATATATGATGTGCGCTTTAAATGACAAGGGCAAGATATCGACATTCAGCCTTGAACGGGTCATCGCCGTTGCCGCGTCCGCCGTTGCGGAGCTTTTGATGGATGAGATTATTGAACTTGATGGAAAGAAGCTGTCCGTCAAAAAAGCCTTGCCGAAGGATATGTGTTATCTCAGTCCCGTTTATGATTTTATCGAGAAAAAAGGACGTGTCGGATTTAAAACAGTCGTAGAACATTTTTCCTTTACGTTTTCAAACAAAAATATTGAGGAGCTGTTCGATTCCATAGGCGAATCGCTTGTCAAGGCGGGCTGCGCGCAAAAAGAGAAAAGCGGTATACTCGGCAGCAAAAACGCATACGTACCCGACAAAAAAGCCGTGGACAACATTATACAGAACATCCGCGCGGAAATATTGGAGGACGGCGATCTGACCGAGGATATAGCCGCGCTTGCCGCCCTTTTGGATAAGACCGATGAGCTTATGAGATTTTTCTCCGCCTACGAAAAGAAAGATGTGAAAAAACGGCTGAAAGAAATCAAGGAAAATCCTGAAAACAAAGAAATCGCAAAAGTGATCAACTATGTGGAGGAGCTTATGATAATCATTATCATTTCGGCCACCTGATAAAGGAGATGAGTAATCTTGTCAAGACAAAGGAGTATGGACGCTATCCTGTCCTCCGAATATGTGACGATCGGCGAGCTTGTCCGCCTGACCGGGACGCGCTACAGCACGCTGAAGTTTTATACCGAGGAGGGGTTCCTCCCCTATTATCAGGAGGAGCAGGGGCTTACCCGCCGTTACCCGCGCAAAGAGACGGTGGAGCGTATCGAATATATAAAGTCTTTGCGGGAGGATGGAAAAACAATTCCGCAGATAAAGGAGATTTTACATGAAAAAGATAATCATTCATAAAATAAGCAGCCTTGAACCTGAAGCTCTGACGCTCATCATTGAGACATTTATGCAATTTGAAGCACCGGACTATTCTGAAGAAGGAGTGAGATCCTTTGAGGCATTTTTAAATAGCAAAGAACAAATGGCAAAATTAGAGATGTTCGGCGCTTACGACGATGAAAAACTTGTAGGTATTATTGCCGGGCAGGACGGACTGAGCCATATATGCTTATTTTTCGTAGATGCAAAACATCAATGTCTTGGGATTGGACGAAAGTTATGGGAACATTTATTGGGAAACAGCGAAGCTGCTCGAATTACTGTGAATTCTTCTCCTTATGCTGTAAAGATATATCACAGACTGGGATTTCGAGATCTATCTTGCGAGCAGATAGCAGATGGAATGCGATATACTCCTATGGAATATCTCAAAACAGCAAAATGACTAAAAAATAAAGAATAACGGCTTTGCAAGTCATTTGCAAAGCCGCTTTCTTATGCCCCAAAATGTTATAGAAGTATAGGATACATTAAGATTCAAGTTGAATTTATCATTCCCCATGAAACGTCATCGTGACGCAAAATCCGTTATCGTTATACGCCTCAAATCTGCCGCCGTGTACCGTGACAATCCTATACGCCATTGGAAGGCCTATCCCGTGTGCGGTTTTCGGTATCTTATCGATATTTTCAAGCACACTGTCCGGCACGCCTGTTCCGTTATCCCGAAATTCAATCACAATATTGCCGGCTTTTTCATACTCCTTTATTTGTATGGCACAGCCGTCTTTGTTATGTGTGACGGCATTGTTTATCACATTATACACCGCTCTTTCAATTAAACCCTCATCGCCCATGACTGCTGCGCCCTCCGCTTTCAGATCAAGCGCAACGGAAAACCGGTCTGACATTTTGTTGTTTAATATCTCGGCAGAAACACGCCGGATCAACGGACAAATTTTAACCGGCTGCCGTTTGGAAGGCTGCATATCGTATTCCATCGAT
>CASGBM010000049.1 GCA_949299615.1 uncultured Eubacteriales bacterium
AACCTAAAAATAGCATTTTAATGCTGTTTTTAGGTGTGAAATTGTAAATTTCACACAAATGGTTTCGCAAAACCATTTGTTCAGTAGACATTAATTTATCATTATCATAAGAAGCGGCGCGGGCATCCCGCGCCCGCAAAAGAAATTCCTCCTGCGATAAGCAGGGGGAATTTCTTTCTATTTTAAAATAAACATTTCCTAGGATACTTTTACTGTAAAGCCAAAGGTGTCTTCCAGCTTACCGCTCTGGATGCCTGTAATCGTATCATAGAGTTTGCCGGAAATTTCGCCGATTTTGCCATCATTAATTGTAATAATATTTCCATCCCAATTGAGTTCGCCAACCGGAGAAATGACCGCAGCCGTACCTGTTCCAAAAACTTCTTCCAGCTTGCCTGCCGCATGGGCGTCATACACTTCCTGAATCCCAAGCTTTCTCTCTGTCACTTTCATACCCCAAGAGCGGAGAATTTGAATAGAAGAATCCCGCGTGATTCCCCCCAAAATACTACCATTTAATGCCGGAGTGATAATCTCCCCATCCATTTTAAAGAAGACGTTCATCGTACCGACTTCTTCTATGTATTTGCGTTCCACTCCGTCCAGCCAAAGAACCTGGGTGTAGCCTTTTTTCCCGGCAACCTCCTGCGCTTTAATGCTTGCCGCATAGTTTCCCGCAGTTTTTGCAAAACCCATACCGCCGCGAACTGCCCGCACATACTCATCTTCCACATAGATTTTAACCGGGTTTAACCCTTCCGGGTAATACGCGCCGACAGGTGACATAATAATAATAAACTGATAGGTGTGAGAAGGATGAACCCCCAAAGCACATTCTGTTGCAAAAATGAATGGGCGGATATAAAGCGATGTCCCTTCCCCGTCAGGAATCCAGTCTTTGTCCACTTCAACCAATTTTTTTACCGCCTCAACACCAAATTCTTCATCAATCGGCGGAATGCAAAGACGTTCGTTAGAAAGATTAATCCGTTTCATATTATTCATTGGTCGAAACAAAAGCGCACCGCCGTCAGCGGAACGGTAAGCTTTCATTCCTTCAAAAACTGTCTGCCCATAGTGCAGAACCATACAAGATGGATCCATGGAAAGAGGCGCATAAGGAACAATTCTTGCATCATGCCATCCTTTTCCCTCCGTATAATCCATTACAAACATATGGTCTGTAAAATACTTTCCAAACCCCAGTTTATCCGCCTGTGGTTTTTCTTTTGGAGAAGTTGTTTTCACAATCTTTATCTCCATTTATACCATCTCCTTATTGTATTTGTTATCAATTATATCCTGTTTGACAATGTTTGTCAATTTTATTCTTTGCTTATTTTGATTGCAAAAAGTATAATAAAATGTTATTTTCATACATCTCTGATAAAAACAATGAATTTTGCACTGTCCGGCCAAAGTCTGTTGTCGTGTTTAAAAGTGTTGTAAAAGCAAGCAGTCCCAAAACAACATAGACAATCAGCATGCCGCTGATGGCACCGAATAATCCCCCCAGAACTTTGTTGCAGCCATGGATGACCGGCAGTTTTGTCGCAACATCTAGAAGCTTTGCAACAACCCAAAGAATGATACGCACCAATAAAAAAACGATCAGCATACTGATAATGTTAAGGGCAATTTCGCTTACTGTCATCGAGGCCTGCTTTGTCACACCATCAACGGAACTTTGAATAATATCAGGCAAGAATTGATTTTCTTCCTGTTCTTCCGTATCCGAAGCATTTGTCATATTATCCGAAGCCGACTCTTCCTGTCCAAAAATTTTTTCCACCTGTTCTGCCACAAACCCGCCAACCGGACTTTGAGCAAGCAAACCGGAAACGATAGGGTACAGCGTCAGCGCCAAAACAAGAGAAAACACAATGGAACCCAGTCCAAACAGAGATTTTACCAATCCTCGGGCAATACCTACAGCGATGCACAATGCTATAAAAACAATTAAGACAACATCTGCAATGTTTAACACAGAGATCCCCCTTTTTAATTCTTGCTTACCGCCACAAACTGCGCTCCCGAAGCGGAAATTCCTACTGCACGCGCCTCTCCTCTGAAAAACATAAAATCAAGCAAATCCATATCCAGGCTAATTTGAAATTCCTCTTTGCACTTGGTATTCAAAATTGAAACCATCCTGCCGCTGCCGACCGCAATGCGGCCACCTCTGCAATCAAGAAAAGCCGCTTCCTGTACCGAATGAAACTGGCCTAACATTTCTCCTTTTACGTTATATGTCTCAACATCGCTGGCACCAATACTTAACCCAGAACCTGCAAAAACAAGCGCCAATGCATCCCCGCCCGTATTATACGATAAAAGTTCACGGTCCGCATAATCAACGACACCAGTTTGCTTTCCATAGCCATTATAAATATATGCTTTGTTTTCCCCAATACAATAAAGTGTAGTGCCGCTGTAACGCACTGCGGCAAAGAGCTCATCTTCAAAAGAATCATTGGTAAACGGCGTCTCTTTATCAATGCTGAACAAGATGATGTTGCTGCTTAAAACCCCGCTGCTTGTATTCAACGCTGAGACTGCAATATCCCTGCTGTTATCCGAAATATCTGCATCCAAAACATAAAGTCCGCCGGAATTCCACCTGAATTTTTCCTCCCCCTTTTGATCTAATACAGAAACAGAACATTTATGAGATTCACCTTTTGTTACAAACACACAGCAGCCTTTGCTGTTTACGCTTGCAGAAATAATGGATTCCGGAAGTTCAAACAGCATTTCCTGTTCCGCTCCGTGAAACAAATAGGCCTTGCGGCCGCCTTTGTCTGCAATCAACACATAATTTCCTCTGGATGTAAGGTATGGAGAGGAAAGCGGAAGGTTAAAATCCTGTTCCACTTTGCCGGACGAATTTACAATTTTAATATTTTCTGCACTGTAAAAAAACAAATACGAATCTGTAACCGCGTGTTTATACGATATTCCAGGATCCAGTTCAAACTCCATGGGAATCACTGCCGGCGAATCATTGAGCGGTGTTGTTCCATTTGTGTCCAGCTGAACAAAATACGCAAAAAACACCGCGGCAAATACTGCAAGTATAATCAGCAAAACAATCAATATGCTCCATAACACCTTATGCGATTTTTTCTGATAAACCGTATTTTTCATGCGTCCACTCCCTCAATAGGTAATTCTGTAAAGGACAAGACCTTCCGGCGGTGCAGTAATTCCGGCTCTTTTGCGTTCTTTTGCGGCAATAATTTGGGGAATCTCCTGCGGCGCAATGTCTCCCCTCCCCACGCTCACCAATGTGCCCGCAATAATGCGGACCATGTTATATAAAAAGCCGTTGCCGGTAATTGTCATGCGAAGTTTATGATCCAAAATTTCAAAATCATTAGAATAAATTTCCCGCACAAAGGTTTTGGCTGTACCTCCTTGTGACATAAATGCAGAAAAATCATGTTTCCCTACAAAATAACCCGCCGCTTCTTTCATTTTTTGATAATCCAGAGGATAGCGGTAATTCCACATATACCGTTTGGTGAACACATCACCATAGCCCGTATTATCAATATGGTAAATATAGGTTTTCATTTTGGCGTCAAAACGGGCATGAAATTCATCCGGGCACGGCGCAATCGTTTTTAAACGGATTCCATCCGGCAAGAGGGCATTTGTGCCCGCCCAAAGCGAATACAGGTCTTTTTCTGTGTCTAAAAAAACATTTGCGACATAATCATATGCGTGTACGCCGGCGTCCGTACGGCTTGCGCCGATCACCGAAACTTCATTTTTAGTAATGATACCAAGTGCTTTTTCTAACTCTCCCTGCACAGTTACAGCATTTTTCTGCCGCTGCCAGCCGCCAAAATCCGTTCCGTCGTACAAAAGGTGCAGTTCATAATTCTTACGCAAAATTTCACCTACTTCACGAAACAAATCGAAGCGCAATGACTGCGCCAAAAAAGATTACAAATACCATTGCGGTCCACAGGTCAACTTTTTTAAAATGAATCGGGTTCAGCCGTGTTCTGCCGTTTCCTCCGCGGTAGCAGCGGCTTTCCATCGCCACTGCCAAATCATCTGCACGCCGAAACGCACTGATAAAAAGCGGAACCAGCATAGGTACCAGCGCCTTTGCACGCTTTATAATATTTCCCGACTCAAAATCCGCACCTCTTGCCTGCTGGGCTTTGGATATTTTTTCTGTTTCTTCAATTAATGTCGGGATAAACCGGATTGCAATACTCATCATCATTGCAAGTTCATGTGCCGGCAAACCGATTTTAGAAAATGGCAGCAAAAGCTTTTCAATCCCGTCCGTCAAAGAAATCGGAGAAGTTGTATATGTCAGCGCTGAACTGGCTAAAATCAAAAGCACAAGCCGGATCGCCATTTTCCCAGCTAAAATCAGGCCCTCCCAAGTCATTCCGGTAGAATGTTCCCAAAGATATATTTTGGTGCCCGGCGTTAAAAACAAATTTAAAACACCGGTAAACAAAATGATAAACCAGATTGGCTTTAAACCGCGAAAATATAATTTAAAAGGCACTTTTGACAGTAATATAATAAATACGGTAAAAAAGGTAACCGCCAGATAACCCACAATTCCATCCGCTATAAAAATCGCAACCAGCATAAAAATAAGTACTAAAATTTTAGTCCGGGGATCCATTTTATGAAGCGGCGAATCTATGGGGAAATATTGTCCTAATGTAATATCCTTTAGCATGTCTGCGCTCCTTTTTTTTCTTTTGCCAACAACATAATCGCCGCTTTTGCGCGCTCAATCGTGTAAATATTTGCATCAATCGGAAGGCCTCGGCGTCTCAGTTCACTAACCAGCAAGCTGATTTGCGGAGCGTCAAGCCCCATTTTTCTTAGTTCATCTGCGCGGGAAAAAATTTTATCCGCTTTTCCATCCATAGCAACAGTCCCGCGGTTCATTACAATAATGCGGCTTGCGATTCTCGCGACATCTTCCATTGAATGAGAAACCAGAATCACTGTCATTTTACTGTTTAAATACAGCGCTCTGATTTGCGTCAATATTTCTTCCCTGCCTGCCGGATCCAGTCCTGCCGCCGGTTCGTCCAAAATCAGCGTACTCGGACGCATGGCTAAAACACCGGCAATTGCCACCCTTCTTTTTTGTCCTCCGGATAGTTCAAACGGCGACAGATTGCAAAACGATTCCTCTAAGCCGACATAGCTCATCGCCTCTTTGACGCGCTCATCTATCTCTTGCTCTGACAGTCCCATATTTTTGGGGCCAAATGCAATATCTTTATACACGGTATCTTCAAAAATCTGGTGCTCCGGATATTGGAATACCAAACCGACTTCCTGACGCAGTTCTTTTAAGTCTACGCCTTTTTGTGTTGTATTCTTCCCGTTTACAATGACCTCGCCTGTCTGCGGTTTTAATAGTCCGTTAAGATGTTGAATCAAAGTAGATTTGCCTGACCCGGTATGGCCGATCAGACCGATAAATTCCCCGTCTTTAATTTCCAAATTAACATCAGACAATGCCTTTTTCTCAAACGGGCTTCCCTGCATATAAACATATTCTAAATTTTTAATTGAAATACCCATGTTTCATAAACTCCCAACCGTCTCCATTACGCCAAAAGCTTCATTAGCTCGTCCGCACAGTCTTCCACCGTCAATTGGTCATATTCAACCGGAAATCCGGCTTTTTTCAGTTCATACAAAAGTTCTGTCACCTGCGGAACATCGAGACCGATTTTTTTTAGCAGTTTTACTTCAGAAAATACCTTGCGCGGCACGTCATCGAGCAAAACATTTCCTTTATCCAAAACAATAACGCGGTCAGCTTTTGCCGCTTCGTCCATATAATGTGTGATTAAAACGACCGTCATGCCTTCCTCATTTTTTAAGCGCCGAATGGTTTCAATCACTTCCTTGCGGCCCTGCGGATCCAGCATAGCTGTGGGTTCATCTAAAACAATACATTTGGGGCGCATCGCAATTGCTCCGGCAATTGCCACTCTCTGCTTTTGTCCGCCCGACAGCATGTGCGGCGCGTGCCGGCGGTATTCATACATACCGACCGCTTTTAACGCCTCATCAACACGCATTCGAATTTCTTCTGACGGAACGCCCAAATTTTCCGGCGCAAAAGCAACGTCTTCTTCCACAACCGTTGCCACAAGCTGGTTATCCGGATTTTGAAAAACCATTCCTACGCTTTGGCGGACGTTCCAATAAAGATCTTCTTCTTTTGTATCCATTCCGGCAACAAAAACCCTGCCGCCGGTTGGCAGTAAAAGTCCGTTAAAATGTTTTGCAAGCGTTGATTTTCCGCAGCCATTATGCCCTAAAACCGCCACAAATTCTCCTGTTTTAATTTCAATATTCACATCATCCAATACAAACTGGATAGGTGTTTTGTCCGTGCGGTAGGCATATTGCAAATGCTCCGTTTTTATCATGTATTATTATCTCCTTACCTGACCATTGCCGTAAATTACATACTTCGTTGTTGTCAGTTCCTTCAATCCCATTGGACCGCGCGCGTGCAGTTTTTGGGTTGAAATGCCGATTTCCGCTCCAAAACCAAATTCAAACCCATCGGTAAAGCGCGTGGACGCATTCACATACACAGCAGCTGCGTCAATTTCATCTAAAAAGCGGTTTGCCGCAAAATAGTCCGATGTCACGATCGCTTCTGAATGTCCTGTGCCGTAACGGTTGATGTGGGCAATGGCTTCGTCTATGCCGGACACCACTTTTACCGCCAGAATATAATCGTTATATTCCGTCGCAAAATCTTCCTCCGTCGCAAGTTTTGCCTGCGGAAGAATTGCCCGTGTTTTTTCACAGCCGCGCCATTCCACATGGAATTCCTTCATTGCCTCATAAGCAGCCGGAAGCGCCTCTTCGGCAATGGCTTCGTCTACCAAAAGCGTTTCCGCTGCATTGCAAACAGCGGGGCGGCTTGTTTTAGCATTTGTAATAATCTCCACCCCCATAGGGATTTCCGCAGAACGCTCCATGTAAACGTGACAATTTCCTGTTCCGGTTTCAATGACCGGAACCGTCGCATTTTGCACAACGCTCTTTATCAGGCCTTTTCCTCCTCTAGGGATTAAAACATCCAAATATTCATTTAATTTCATCAGTTTCGTAACCGTTTCGCGCGACGTGTCCTCAAGAAGCTGAACGCTGTACTGCGGAAAACCAACGCTTGAAAGTGCAGATACCATCGTATCTACAATTACTTTATTCGAATGAATGGCCTCGCTTCCGCCGCGAAGAATACAGGCATTGGACGTCTTTAAACAAAGAACCGCCGCATCCACCGTCACGTTTGGCCGCGCTTCATAGATAATTCCAATTACACCGAGAGGAACGCGCTTTTTCCCGATAACCAACCCGTTCGGACGTTTCACCATGCCCAATACTTCGCCAATAGGGTCTTGCAGCGCATTGACCTGACGTGCGCCGTCTGCCATGTCCAAAATTCGCTTTTCCGTCAAAGTCAAGCGATCAATCAGCGCCTGTGTTCCTCCCTTTGCCGCTAAGGCATCTACGTCTTTTTTATTTTCATCCAAAATTGCCGGAATATTCTTTTCCAAAGCATCCGCAATTGCCAAAAGCGCCTCCTCTTTTTGCGCAGCGCTCAGTTTCATCAGCTGATAACTTGCCTGTTTGGCTTGTTTTCCTATCGTTTCGAGCATTTTCTTCACTCCTTTGCGCAAAACAGAGTTCCAACCTGTTTTCCGTCTAATATATCATAAATTACGCGGGGATTTTTGCCGTTTGCAATAACCATATTTATTCCCCGTTCCGTCGCCTTTTTTGCAGCTAAAAGTTTCGTAACCATTCCTCCGGTTCCCCGTTTAGAACCGGCGCCGCCGGCAGTGCTTAAAAGCGCATCGGTCACTTCTTTTACACAGGGTACCAACTGCGCCTTGCTATCCGTTCGCGGATCTGCACTGTATAGGCCGTCAATGTCGCTTAAAATAATTAATGCCTGCGCCCCAATCAGCGAAGCAACCACAGCAGACAGGGTATCATTGTCTCCGAACTCAATTTCCTCCGTAGAGATTACGTCGTTTTCATTGACAATCGGCACAACGCCCCAATCAAGCAGCGTACAAAAAGT
This sequence comes from uncultured Eubacteriales bacterium, assembly GCA_949299615.1. GTDB lineage: Bacteria > Bacillota > Clostridia > UBA1381 > UBA9506 > RGIG1666. Next base: position 8,114 of record CASGBM010000049.1, read on the forward strand.
ATTGATTGCATTTTCTTTGCGCACAGCATCCTCTAATACATTCTTTGTCAGCAAAATCTGAGCCACGCCGCAGCCATATTCAGAAAAAAGCTTTCCATAAATCCCCATTAACTCGCTTTGACCGATAGCAGAATACGCTTGTTTTTCTTTTGTTCCCTTGTGTACAACAGGTATGCCCAATTTGCTGATGCCAACCCCAATCGCGCCACTTGAAACCAAAACAATTTCTTTTCCGCTGTTCCTAAGATCGGCAATCACCCGGGCAAGCGCTTCTACCCGTCTTAAATTAATGTTTCCTGTTTCATGCGTAAGGGTAGAGGTCCCAACCTTTACGACAACACGTTTTGCACGTTTTAATTCCTCTAATGCTCCCGATACCATCACACAACCTCTTTCTCCATTCCATTTTAAGAATATCTATTATGCAGTTTATGAGTCATCCTCTGAAAGCACAGTAATTTCTTCAATCACAGGCGTTGACTGGATGGTGGGCGTTTTGATTTCAAACGCAGAATCGTATACCAAATGAATATTGTTGCCTGTAAAATAGCCGCCTTCCGTGCGTTTGCCCGGAATCTGTACCACCATGATGACATCCATTCTCTCCGGCACTTCCACTTCAGCCGCTTTTCCGTCAAATCCGCTGATGATCCGTGTGGCCGGTTCTACTTCAATCCCCGTTACTTCCCCCAAATATTTGTTGGTGTCTTTGGCATAAACATCGTCGCCAATGTGAATGGAATCCCGCGTCATAGAACGAACCTCGTTCAGTCTCATGCGCACTTCCAGCATGTCCAGCGTGTTATCCTGCTTTAAAATTGCCTTAGTTTCTGTCAGCACACTTCCGCCTTTTACCTTTTGAAAGGCGATGACAGAACCTGCGATCCCGACAACGATCACAACGATGACCAGCAGGTCAATAATGCTGATTTTTCCAAACAATTTTCCCTTCTGATCAATAAACATTATTTCATCTCCTTTAATTTTTCTGCATCATAATCAATCCCTACAATATATCCGTGGATCGCTGCGCTCTCTGAGCGGTATGCGACTAATTTTCCCAGTTTAATTTCCTCATCTCCCGATTTTAAATCCGGATAATCCACTTCCGCATCCAGCTCAACCACAATGTAGCCGTCATACATGCCCTCCAGCTCATCATAAACAAGGGTCATGTTTTCATTATCCTGCGCTAAAATACGGGTTGGAATTTTTTCAAATGATACAATTTTGCCCATTGGCTGTTTCGTCTGCCCGTCAACGACAGACTCTCCCGGAATAATATGGTCAAAGTATTCCGGTTCTTTCTGCACGCTTTCAATCGTGTAGCGAATGGTGAGCCGGCTGCCATCTCCGCCTTTATTGCGCATAAAATACCATCCGCCGAAAGCGAGCGCCGCTATAATAATTAAGATTACCAATAAGTCCAGGAAATTTACCTTGCCAAACAGTTTTCCTTTATCATCTATGAACATTTTGATAAGCCTCCTCATAAAATTTCTCTAGTTTGCGGACCATCGTCTCAGCCCGGAATTCCTTTTGGAATAATGCCTGCGCGTTTTGCGACAGCCTTTTGAATAGTTCTTCATCTTCCATTATTTTGACCATTGCTTCTGCCAGCGAAGCGCTGTCCGCCACGCCGACCAAAAAACCGTCACTGCCATTGTGGACAATTTCCGGGTTGCCGCCTACTGCCGTTGCAATTGACGGTTTTCCAAGGCTTTTTGCTTCTAAAATAGCGAGACTCATTGCCTCAGAATCCGATGCAATCACATTGACATCCGCTACATTTAGAAGAAGCGAGGTATCCTTTACATATCCGGTAAAGATCACACTATCCTCCAAACCAAACGAAACTGCCATTTCTTCTAATTCTTTGCGGAGAGAACCGTCTCCCACAATTAAAAATTTAGCCTGATATCCTTCTTTTTTCAACTCGCGTGCCGCTTTTAAAAAATAGCGGTGCCCTTTTACCGGCTCCAGCCGTGCAAAAATTCCAAAAACAAACTCAAAATTCTGTATCCCTAAGCGCGAACGTTCCTGCTGTATCTCCTCAACAGAAAAAGATTGTGCCGGCTCCACTCCGTTATATATCGTGCGGATTTTCTCCGATGGTATACCGCCCTCTTCTAAATTGTCTTTTACCGCATTGGCAACGGCAATATAATAATCGCACAAATAATTGTTCAAAACTCCGGAAAGCACCGTTTTTAACTTTGATGTTTGCGGTTCTATACAGTGTCTGGTTGCCACAATACACGGTACCTTTGCCTTTTTCCCCGCAATTCTCGCAGACAAACTGGCATGGGTGTGTAAGATGTCCGGTTTAATTTGTTTCAGTAAATCCGTCAGGTATTTTACACAATTCCTATCATATGACTGATCTGCCATATACGGAACCTCATGCAAATGTACCTCCGGATAAACTTGGATAAATTCACTCAGCATACTTTTTTCCGGTACAATTACTGTCACATCAAAACGGGCGCGGTCAAAATATTTTAGATAATTTAAAAGATAGCGTCCAGCACCGCCGATATTGGTGTCAGAAACAACCTGCACTACTTGAATCATCTGGCATCATCCCCCTTTCCCGGCTACTCTGCAGCATTTTTTTCTTTCAATATATTTACTCCTGCACAGACAAGACCAATCACAATCCAAAAAATAAACAGCATTTTATAATTGTACCAAACATTGTCCGCAAGCCCCTGGAATAAATATCCCAGCACACCGGCAGCAGAAGCAAGGATCAGCGTTGCACAAATCCCTCCGCGTTTGCGGTAAACTAAGAGGGAAAAGGATTGACGGATAAATGCTACAATCAATGCAAAAAATGAGACGATACCGATAATTCCCATTTCTACCCAAATCTGCAAAAACAAATTATGAGAATGCAGTGCGAAATTTGCCCCTGCCAGCGCATATTTGGGATAAATCATGGAAAAAGCATCCGATCCCAGCCCTATTCCGGAAATCCAAAAATCTTTAATTAATTGAACCGACGCCTGCCAAATAGATACACGATATGCTGTGGAGGTGTCTTCAAGGTTGCCAATTGATAAAATTCGGTCGGCAATTGCACTATTGCTCCCCAGCACAAACGGAATTGCAAAAATCCCCACAATTCCGGCCAGCGCCCACCGTTTGTCCATAACAAGCAAAAACAGCGCAACCGCAAGCATAACGCCAAGCCACGATCCGCGCGACCAGGTAAACACAATACAAGCACAAAGGCAAAGGATCACAAATGTATAAATGATTTTATGCCCCAATTTCTTATTTGCCCAGATGAGCGCAGCCGTTGTAGGGATCATAATAACTAAAAACTCACCCAGCACATTGGGGTTATCAAATGTAGAATACACTCTTGTCTTAATGGACTGGAACATATCGCTGTCCACCCAAGACTGCGCAGAATTAATCCCGGTAAAGTTCTGTACAATCCCGTAGAGTGCAACCAGGCAGCTCACCAAAACAAAAGATACTACAAGCGCCTGCCACTTTTTGCGATTGCTCATTGTGCCGACCAGCACAAAATAAAATAAAATATAGGAAAAATAGATGAGCAAAATCTGCGCACTTTTTACAAACGTAAACGAATTCAGTGCTCCATAAAGTAACGCTCCCATGAAAAACACGACAAAAACATCAAGTGAAGATGTTTTAAATTGAAAATTTTGATCGGTTAAAAGTTTTAAAACAAAAGAAAGCACACACAAAAGACACATCCCTGCCAATATGGTTGTCGGCAAAAGGGGCGCGCCGATTACCGTTACAAAAACGCCGAATTCTAAATATTTGATAATTAAGAGCGTGCCGAATATTGCGCCGACCAGCAAAACAAATAATTTTGTTGGCAGCAAAACTGCTAATACGGCGCAGGATATTCCAACAAAAGCGCCAAACACCGTACCGCTCACTACAATATCCTTGTCCTGAAGAAACAGGCGGCTGGATTCTTTTTTTACCTCACAAAACAATCCGCCAAATAACCGGAGAACTAAGCTGCCTTTAAACAGCGACTTGGGACTCCTGTTGATCAAAACCATGATAAATGCAACAAAAAGAAACGCTGCGTCCACAGCCAGCATAACAGGGTTAACGCCATGAACTACAAATCCAAGCAGAGCGTGCGCAACAGCAAAAAAGAATATAATGACACCATAAATGCGGATGCTGACTAATTCCCAATTGTTTGTAAGCTGAATAATCTGGCTACCCTCCGCAGCCTTTATCCAGAATTTGCTGCTTTTTTTTGCAAACCAACGGCACGCTCTCACAGGGATGTGGAGCAATTGATATATCAAACTTGCCTCCCATATTTCCCTGGTTTCAAGTCCCTTGCACAACCGTTTCCCAACAAAGCAGTTCCGAAAACATTTGCCTAAAAATGCACAAACCGCGTTAAAAATTCTGCCAAAAAGACTGGCGTCAAACCACACGGCTAAAGCATGAAATACTCGTGCCAAAAATTGATAGATACTGCTCTCCACACGCACACCTTCCTTTACTGTTTACTCCGTTTTAAAAGCGCCGGCAAGCCTGTTACTTCCTCAACTCTAAAGAGCAACGCCATAACAAAATAAAGAATCACTCCCGCAAAACCCGGCACAGCCAAATTCAATATTTTTCCGATAAAAGAACTTCCAAAATCAAACGCGTTTGATACAAACCATGCGCCAACGCCTGTGACTGCCGCACAAACGGCCAATTTTAACAACAGCAATGCAAAATTCCGATTCAGCAAATGATAACGCCGATGAATCATAATCAAAAGGACTGCCGCAATCACGGTCGAAGCAACGGATGCTGAAAACGCAAGCCCGCCAAGTCCGGTTTGCAAACCTTTGATTAGAGTAAAACATAATATAATGTTTAAAGCAATCCCGCCCATAGCTATATACATAGGTGTTTTGGCGTCTTGTGTAGAGTAAAACGCTTTGTTTAATATTTCCTGGATTCCAAAACCAAGCATGCCCAAAGAATAAAATAAAAGCGCCTGCGCGGTGAGCGCAGTGGAATCTGCGCCAAATTCCCCGCGCTCAAACACAAAGCGTACCAGAGGGACACGGAGAATTAAAAAAAGCACCATCACAGGAACAATAATTACAATTACTGCCCGAACTGCCTTGAGCACAACATCTTTAAACTCCGATTTGTCCTCATTCACCGCCATGCGGGAAATGGACGGAAAAATCATGTTGGATATCGCATATGTCAGCACGCCGACAAAAATAATGTAGAGCTTATTCGCATAATCAAGCGCCGGAACTGCTTGTCCTCCGTTGAGGCCGGAAGCAAGATTGATGTTTATCATGGAGTTGATCGGCTGCATCCAAGAACTGATCAAAATAGGCAGCGCCAATTTTGCCGATTTGCGGATTCCTTCATTTTTAAAATCAAGAACCAACCGGTAACGATATTTTTTCTTCACTAAGGAAGGAATTTGTATGAGCACCTGAAATGCCCATCCCACCAGCATAGCAACCGCAATTGCGTGAATGCCGAATTTCTTTCCAGCCGTTAAAAGGTAAATTACCATAATACCGTTGGACACCAGGCTGATTGCCGCAGGAACATTAAATTCTCCAAATGATTGTAGTATGCCGGCGATCGCATAGGCAAACGCGGTAAAAATCATAGTTGGGAACAAGATAATTACCAGCTGAGATGCCAGCGATTTTGCATCTTGTGACAAGCCGCCGCCGATGAGTGACACAATCTGACTGGAAAAAAGTATCCCCACTGCACATATAATGCCGGTGATCAACAAGATTCCGTTCAAAAATGTATTGGAATAGCGCAGTGCCTCTTCTTTTTGCCCTTTTTCCAAATATTCATTAAAAACAGGAATAAACGCAGAAGAAATTGCCGCGCCTAACGCAATATCAAAAAACAGGAGCGGTATTCGGCTCGCCGTTGAAAAAGCCTGAGCAATATAATCCGTACCATATAAAGAGGCAAAGAGGACCTCCCGGTACATCCCCATAATTTTTGCAAGCAGCGTTGCTAAAATCATGAAACCTGCTGTTTTAAAAACATTTTTTACATTCAGCATAACATAAATTCCTTTTTAGCGCCTCTCATAGAACCTGTAACTCAATACAGGCGGGCGGCACATGTAATCATTTTCTTTTCCTTACCGTCTTTTTCTTCAAAATGCATAAGATAACTGCATTTTATTATTATATAGTTTCAAACTGCAATTGTCAATATTCTCGCGATAGCGTCAATTTACTGTCGGATTTTTCAGCTCTTCATCTGCAACATCCATGACATGATTTGTTAAATCGCATAGCAAATAGCGTGCAAAGCTTTGT
>CASGBM010000050.1 GCA_949299615.1 uncultured Eubacteriales bacterium
GGCGCGGAGAGCGCCGTGCGAACGAAAGCCCTTGTTTTCAAGTGAAAACTCTTGAAAAGAGGTTTCGACTTGAAGCGTGTCGACTTTATCGACACGCTGACGGCGCGCTAAAAGCACGCCGTTTTTATAGATAACCATTTTATTTTCTTTACAGCTTCTTTTGCAGTTCTTTTACACGGTCGCGCAGCTTCGCCGCGTCTTCAAACCGAAGCTCTGAAGCCGCTAGGCGCATTTGTTCAGACAAGATTTCAATTTGAAGATGAATATCCATGGATTTCGTAATTTTCACGCCTTTGACGCTTTCATCCGGCGCTTCATCCGTCGCTGAAATTGCCTCGCGAATATCCTTTATGATGGTCTTCGGAACAATGCCATGCTTCTCATTATACTCCATTTGAATTCTGCGCCGTCTTTGCGTTTCTGTGATCGCCCGTTCCATAGAACCCGTCATGTTATCGGCATACATAATCACGCGTCCGTTTGCATTTCTTGCCGCACGGCCGATCGTCTGCACCAATGAAGTTTCCGAACGCAAAAATCCTTCTTTGTCCGCATCTAAGATTGCAACCAGCGAAACCTCCGGAATATCTAGACCTTCGCGCAGCAGGTTAATTCCGACGAGTACATCAAATAAGCCGGCGCGCAAGTCCCTAACGATTTCCATGCGCTCCATCGTTTTCACCTCAGAATGCAGATAACGCACTTTAATATCCAAATCCCGAAGATAGTCTGTCAAATCTTCCGCCATTTTTTTTGTCAGCGTCGTAATCAATGTGCGTTCCCCTTTTTCTATCTGTACATTAATTTCACTGACCAAATCATCAATTTGCCCTTTGATCGGACGAATGATTACCTCCGGATCCACCAAGCCGGTCGGGCGGATTACCTGCTCTACAATCTGCGTAGAACGTTCCCTTTCATAATCTGCCGGCGTTGCGCTGACATAAACAATTTGATTCAGCCGCTCTTCAAACTCGGAAAACGTCAAAGGGCGGTTGTCAAACGCCGACGGGAGCCGGAAACCATATTCTACCAGCGCTTCTTTTCGTGAATGGTCCCCATTGTACATTGCACGAACCTGCGGAATTGTCACATGCGATTCGTCTACCACCAGCAGAAAATCGTCCGGAAAATAGTCTAAAAGGGTATACGGCGCCGAACCAGGCGCCCGTCCGCTGATGTGTCTGGAATAGTTCTCAATTCCCTGACAGAACCCAATCTCCCGCATCATTTCAATATCGTATGTGGTGCGCTGTTCTAGTCGCTGTGCCTCCAGGAGCTTATCATTTTCCTTAAAATATTTCAGCCGCTGCGCCAGTTCTTCCTGAATTGTCCCGATTGCCGCTTCCATTTTTTCCTTTGTGGTGACATAATGCGAAGCAGGATAGATGGCAACATGCTTGCGCACGCCCAATACTTCTCCTGTCAGCGCATCAATTTCGGTGATCCGGTCAATTTCATCGCCGAAAAATTCGATCCGGATGGCGCGGTCTGAAGTGCTGGCAGGAAAAACCTCCAGCACATCGCCGCGGACACGGAATTTTCCGCGGACAAAATTTAAGTCATTGCGCTCGTACTGGATATCGACCAGTTTTTTCAGCACCTCGTCTCGCGGCTTTTCCATCCCCGGGCGCAGTGAAACCACCAATTCATTATAATCAATCGGGTCGCCAAGGCCGTAAATGCAGGACACGCTGGATACTATGATCACATCGCGCCGCTCAAACAGAGCCGATGTCGCGCTGTGGCGGAGCTTATCTATTTCATCATTTACCGAAGAATCTTTTTCAATATACGTATCCGTATGCGGAATATATGCCTCCGGCTGATAATAGTCATAGTAGGAGACAAAAAACTCCACGGCATTATTGGGAAAAAACTCTTTAAACTCACTGCAAAGCTGAGCTGCCAAAGTCTTGTTATGCGCTAAAACCAGCGTCGGCTTATTCACTTTTTGAATCACATTGGCCACCGTAAAGGTTTTGCCCGAGCCGGTGACACCCAAAAGCGTTTGTTCCCGGTCGCCGCGCAGGATTCCCTCCGCCAGCTTATCAATCGCTTCCGGCTGGTCGCCGGTTGGCTGATAATCAGAAATCAGTTCAAAACGATCCATGAAAGATCCTCCTTTAGGAATCGGTCCATTTCCTTTCTAGCTTGCTTTTCCTAACACATTATTATACCAAAACAAGCCGCCGAAGTACAGAGAGATTTTAATGTTTGTTCAAACATTTTTATTCTTTAAAAAAGCCAAGCCCCGCCGAAATCCAAAACAGAGATTCGGCGGGGCTTGGCTTTTAAAAAACTATTCGCTTCGCTGATCAATCGGAACGTATGGAATCCTTTTGCACACACTTTTGTACGCCGGACGGATAATTTTTCCGCCGTACATGACTTCTTCAATCCTATGCGCGCACCAACCTGCCATTCGGGCAATTGCGAACATCGGCGTATACAGTTCTTCCGGAATTCCCAGACATTTATACACAAAACCGGAATATAAATCCACATTGGCACACATGGGCTTATCTCCCTTTATGCGAGCAAAAATTTCCGGTGTAAGCTCTTCAATTAAACTATACAGTTTATATTCTTCCATATTGCCCGTCACATCCGCAAGCTCTTCAGCCTGTTTTTTCAAATAAACAGCTCTCGGATCGGAGCGCGTATAAATTGCATGCCCCATACCATATACAAGCCCGGAACGGTCATAACTTTCTTTGTTCAGCAGCTTTTCAATATGCTTTGCGACCTGATCCCGGTCATTAATATCTGTCAGATTTGCCTTAAAATCTTCAATCATTCCCATGACCTTGCGATTTGCCCCGCCGTGCTTTGGCCCTTTTAAAGAGCCGATCGCCGCACTGATGGCAGAATAGGTATCCGTTCCGGAAGAAGAAAGCACTCTTGTAGTAAAAGCAGAGTTGTTACCGCCGCCGTGCTCCGCATGCAAAATAAACGCCGTATCCAAAACACGCGCCTCCAGCTCTGTAAACTGATTATCCGGACGGATCATGTATAAAAAGTTTTCCGCAGAGGACATCCCTTTCTGCGGGTTATGAATATAAAGACTTTTCCCGTCATAATAATGCGCTTTGGCCTGATAACAGTATGCAACCATGGTAGGAACCCGCGCTACCAAAAGAATGGATTGGCGCAGCATATTGTAAAGGTCTGTGGCGTCCGGCTTTTCATCATAAGAATAAGTCGTGAGCACGCTGCGCGAAAGCTTATTCATAATATCCGGGCTGGGCGATTTCATGATCACATCCTCGCGGAAACCATACGGAAGCGGGCGAAGTTCAGAAATTAGCTCGTTAAAATCGGTCAGTTCCTTCTGCGTTGGCAATTTTCCAAACAGCAAAAGGTAACTAACCTCTTCATAGCCAAACCGGTTTTCCTTCCGGCAGGCGTCCACAATCTCATTTACATTAATCCCGCGATAGGAAAGCGCACCTTCGTCCGGCATTTTTTCATTTTCGTACATAATATAACCATGCACTTCACCAATCCGGGTCAAACCGGCAAGCACACCCGTACCATCACTGTTGCGCAGGCCACGTTTTACTTTATAGTTATTATAGTGTTTCGGCAGAATCTGGGTGTTTTGCTCCACCATCTTACACCAATCCCGCAAGGTTTCTCTAAAATAATTTTGATTTTCCAATACAAAACTCACCAACTTATCATAGAATGTTATTATTGTAAACCAAATTTAACACTTTGTCAATATTCTCCCTAAAATAACTTTTTGCCGCAAATTGTGACGCTTTCCATTTTCGCATCAATCGTCATTAACTCACCCGACATCAGCAAAAAATCCGCATCTTTACCAGGTTTGAGGCTGCCGACCCGGTCATCAATCCCCGTATTTTTTGCTGCGTTGATAGTAATTGCACGAAGGGCCGCGCGGCGGCTGAGCCCATGACGCACTGCTAAAACTGCACAAAGGTACAGTTCCTGAATCGGAATTTCCGGATGATCGGTAATAATGGCAAATTCAACTCCCCGCTGTTCCAGTTCCCGGTAAATATCAAAAGACAGATTCTTAAGCTCCGGCTTGGATTTGGTGCCAAAGGTCGGTCCGAGCATGATCGGCAGGTTTTTAGCCGCTAAAATGTCTGGAATTAAATGTCCTTCTGTGCAGTGCTCCAGTGTGATCGGGATTTTAAATTCTTCGCCGATACGAATTGCGGTGCAAATATCATCTGCCCGATGACAGTGGATTTTCAGCGGAATTTTGCCGGAGATAACCGGCAAAAGGCTTTCTAAACGAAAATCAAAACTTGGACGGTCCACGTCATCGGAAGCCGCACGGAATTCCTCCCAATCCTGCTGATACTCCTTTGCTTTTGCCAGGGTCTCCCTCACCAAAGCCGCCGTTGCCATCCGAGTTCCGGGCATTTGCTTTTTTCCGGCATAGGTCATCTTTGGATTTTCCCCCAGCGCCGCCTTTTGCGCAGCCGGCGCCTTTATCACCATTTGGTCGACGCAGTTTCCCACTGTTTTTAACGCCGCAAACTGCCCCCCAAACACATTCGCGCTTCCCGGGCCCGTCACAACGGTGGTCACTCCCGCCGCACGCGCGTTTTGAAACGCTTCGTCAAACGGGTTCACTGCGTCAATGGCGCGTAAATGGGGCGTAACTGGTTCCGAATCCTCGTTTCCATCGTCGCCTTCAAACCCCATTCCTTCTTCCCACATTCCGACATGGCAGTGTGCATCGATAAAGCCCGGCAAAAGAGTAAGTCCTTTTGCGTCAATCCTCTCGTCTGCTTTCAGCGGCTTTGGCAGTTCTTCCATACTGCCAACTGCTTCAATTTTGCTTCCGTTTACTAATAAATATCCACACGGATAATCCCTGTCTTCCATTGTAATAATGTTTGCGTTATAAATCAGTTTCACTTTTTTCCTCCCGTCCTCTTACCGTCAGCAGCTTATTATCCTAAACGTGTCTTTTTAAAAACCAAAATTTCTCATTTTTATCATTGTATCGCAGTAAAGAAAAATAGTCAATTTTTTCATGAAAATTTTTTAAAACAGTTGACAGAAAAGCAGCTAAAGTTTATTATTATACTAGTTAACTTTATAATGCCAATCAGAAAGGAACGAATGAAATGAGAATATCCAATATGCTGTTGTCCACCTTGCGGGAGGTTCCGGCAGAAGCAGAAACAACCAGCCACCAGCTCATGCTGCGCGCAGGGCTCATCCGCAAGCTTGCGGCAGGGATTTATTCCTTTTTGCCGCTGGGACACCGCGTTTTGAATAAAGTTGAAAATATTATCCGTGAAGAAATGGATGCCCAGGGCGCTCAAGAGGTTTTAATGTCCGCCCTGCTACCGGCAGAAGCCTATCAGGAATCAGGCCGCTGGGAAGTTTTTGGCCCCGATATGTTCCGTTTAAAAGACCGGAACGACCGTGACTTTTGCCTCGGCCCCACCCATGAAGAAATTTTTACCGACACGGTAAAAGCCTGTGTAAAATCCTATCGTCAGCTGCCGCAGACTCTGTATCAGATTCAGGCAAAATACCGCGACGAACGCCGCCCGCGTTTCGGCGTTATGCGTTCGCGCGAGTTTATTATGAAGGACGCATACAGCTTTGACATGACAAAGGAAGGCTTAGACGAGTCCTATCAAAAAATGTACCGCGCCTACTGCAACACTTTTGACCGGATGAATCTGGATTATATCGTTGTTGATGCGGATTCCGGCGCCATGGGCGGTTCCGGTTCGCAGGAGTTTATGGTAAAATCCGACACCGGTGAAGATACGATCGCCTATTGCTCTGCCTGTGGTTATGCGGCAAACGTGGAAAAAGCAGAATGCGTCCCGGAAAAGCTTTCAAAAGAAGAAGCAAAGCCGATGGCTAAAATTCATACACCCAATGTAAGAACCATAGAAGAACTGGTATCGTTTTTAAAGACAGACAGCAAGCATTTTGCAAAGACGATCCTGTATCAGGCAGGTGAAAATGTTGTCGCTGTCATGGTGCGCGGCGACCGCGAAGTAAACGAAGTAAAATTATTAAACCACCTAAAAATCAACGAACAGGATTTGGAGCTTGCCTCCGCAGAAACTGTCCAGCAGGTTACCGGCGCAGCTGTAGGATTTGCTGGACCAATCGGACTTTCTGTTCCGGTTATCGCGGATAAAGAAATTTTAGAAATGACAAATTTTGTTGTCGGCGCCAACGAAACCGATTACCATTTTGAAAATGTTAACGTAACCGATTTTCAGCCGGAAGCTGTCATAGACGTTCGTTCCATCACTGACGGCGATGTGTGCCCAAAATGCGGCAAGCCGATTGCCACCACCCAAGGTGTTGAGGTCGGCCACATCTTTAAGCTGGGCACAAAATATACCGATGCCTTAGGCTGCACGTATTTGGATGAAAACGGAAAACCCCAGTCCATGATCATGGGCTGTTACGGTATCGGCGTCAGCCGCACCATTGCCGCCGTCATTGAACAGTTCAGCGACGAAAACGGGATCAAATGGCCGGTCAGCGTTGCCCCGTATCAGGTTTTAGTAATTCCTGTCAGCATGCGGGAAGAATCACAGGTCACCTTGGCGGAAAAGATTTATCATGATCTGCGCGCCAAAGGCGTAGAAGTGCTGTTAGACGACCGCACAGAGCGTGTTGGCGTAAAATTTAAAGACGCTGACCTCATCGGAATCCCGGTGCGTATTACCGTAGGGAAAAAAGCGGATGAAAACGTTGTGGAATATAAACTGCGTCAGGCGGAAGAAGTCATAGAATACAGCGCCGAAGAAGCGGTGGAAAAAGCCTGCGGTTATATTGCGGAAAATATCCATGCACAAAAATAAACGGAAGGAAAGAATCGTTATGAAGAAACAGATTTTAATTTGTTTGCTTTTGAGTGCCGTATGCGCTCTTGGCGGCTGCAGCGGCAAAAAAACGGATGCAAAACCATCCTCCAGTGCATCGGCCTCTCCCGCTGCTACGGCTTCTGCTTCAGCAGAAACGCCCGTCAGCAGTTCGCCGTCTGCCACATCTGAGGAAAATGCGCAGGCTACCAGTGCACCAACACCGGTACCCCCTTCTACAAATAAAGAAGTCGTCTCCGATGACCAGGCGCCGGAGGAAATTTACTGGCTGCCAACAAACAGCGACAATATGCTGACATACCATTTGAAAGGCTGTCCCCAGCTCGAAGGGAAAGAGGCGCAAAAAGTCAACTGGGAGTTTGTAAAAACACTTGGTCTTCGCCAGTGCCCCGAATGTAACCCTCCGCAATATGAAGGGTATGTGGATACGGAATAAAATGTACCATTCGCCGCCGGAACCCAGGCGGCGGATTTTTCGGTTTTCATGCATTCAAACCTTTGTGAACCAGTTCATTTTAATATAACATATACGCGAAAGGAGGGGGATCGGATTGAAAAAGTGCTTGTTTTTATGGATGGTTGCCTGTTTGTTTCTCATGCTGATCACCGCGTGTGCACCGGAAGAAGCGCCTGCTCCCCAGCCGGCTCAAATGAAACAGTATGAAAATCAAAATGAAACGCCAACGGACGGCGGAACCTTAAAACTTTGTCTGTATGAAACGGATTCACTAAACCCTTTGATCACACAAAACACGGAAAATATTCAGACACTAAAATTAATCTACGACAGCTTATTTACTGTCAGCCAGGACCTTCAATACTCTCCGAACCTGTGTGAGTCTTATACCGTTTCAGCAGATGGTCTCACTTACCAGTTCCAAATGAAAAGCGGCGTTTACTTTCATGACGGCACCCCTTTTACGGCAAAAGATGTCGACTTTTCTCTGCGCCTGCTTTTGGAAGCGGAAAGTCCTCTTGCCTCCAAGCTTTCGGATATTCGAAGTTACCGTGCAAGCGGTTCTTCCTTTGAAATTGTCTTAAAACGCCCTGTTGCAAATTTTCCTGCGCTTTTGGATTTCCCTATTCTATCTGAACGTACTGCATCCAGCGTAAAAAGTGCAATAGATAATTTGGCAGAATATGTGCCCAATGGAACCGGCATCTACAAAGTGCAGTCTTATCAGAAAAACAAAGAATTGTTTTTAACAAGAAATGACGCATATCACCTTGGTCAGTCACCTCACATCAGTAATATCCTTATTTATTTGGTAAACGACCGCGCTGCAGCCATTTCCATGCTGGAAAATTTTAGTGTGGACCTGTTGTCGTCCGGCGTCATTAACCCCAGTGAATACACCCCCAAGCGGGATGTCGTATCGATTGATTTTGCCACCAACACATTTGTTTTTTTAGGAATGAACAATGAACATCCCGCATTGTGCACCGCTCTGACGCGGCGGGCAATCGCCGCTGCAATCGACCGGGACGCTGTCATTCGCGATCAGGAAAGCGGCCGCGCTGTCGCATGCGACATTCCTGTGAATCCCTCATCATGGCTGTACAAGAGTGATCAGTCTATAACACCGTTTGATCCGGAACAGGCAAGGTCGCTTCTTTCAGAGGACGGCTGGATGGATTCGGACAACGATGGCAAGTTAGACCGTAGCAATGGGGAAACCATGGAAATATTGGAACTGGATATTCTTGTGAATCAGGAAAATACGCAAAGGGTAAAAACTGCTAATCAAATTAAAAGCTGGTTAGAAGACATTGGAATTTGGGTGACGGTAACCCAAGTCCCATTTTCCGCTTATGAAGAGAAACTCAATCAAAAAAACTATGATATGGCTATCTGCGAAATTGACATTTCTGACAATTGCGATTTAAAGTTTTTGCTGGAAACCGGTTATAATATATACGGAATCTCTAATGAGAACCTGGATTCTTTAATGCTAATGGCGGATAAAACAGATAACCTTTCTCAAATCGGGCAGCTTTATCAAGAAATGTGCACTGTACTTCAACAGGAAATGCCGATTTGCGGGCTTTATTTCAAAAATGCGTCTTTAATTTTAGACGAGTCGCTGCACGGCAACATTAAGCCGAGTGTTTCTAATTTATTTTATAATATTCGTGAATGGTTTTTAAATTTGGAGGATCAATAAGACAGACAAAAGAGCCATGACCGCCGATTTACTGGCGGTCATGGCTCTTTTCCATGGAACATGCCTCTTTGCGTCCATAATTTAATCCCATAGGGATTTCCACTAAAATCACATCATCGCCGATTTTTTTTATTTTATCCCATGTTATAATACAATCGCCTGATTTTCCAAAATTAAACAATTTTGTTTTACCCGGTACAATAATCGCCTCAATTTCTCCTTTTTCTAAACTAACTTCAACATCGGAGACAAATCCAAGCCTTGAGGCATCTAAAATATTAATTACTTCCTTTTGACGCAGCTCACCTGCACGGTACATAAAACCCCTCCTGTTCTTTTTGTGTTTTGCAAAAATGACCGCAGCCGCGCTGCAGGCATCATGATGCAGCTTGCAAAATATTTTTATGGTTTCCGTATGCTCCGGAAGAAATGTTTACTTTTATCATATCATATGATATAATAAGCTTGTTTATGAACAGATGTAAATGTTTTTTTATAAGGGGGAAAATACATGCTAGAATCACTGCGCGAACAAGTCAGTTCTGCTTGCCTGCTCATGCGCGACTATGGACTTGCCTCTTTTGCATGGGGCAATATCAGTGCGATAGACCGGGCAAATTCTTTGATTGTCATAAAACCAAAAGGAACTCCTTGCTATCAGGCCTCGCCGGAACGTATGATTATCACGGATCTATCCGGAAATATTGTAGAAGGAGATGGCCTTCCTTCGCCTGATCTGCCTGCGCATATAGAGCTTTATAAATCTTTTCCGAAAGCCGATGCCATTGTACACACCCACTCGCCAAACGCAACCGTATGGGCCCAGGCTGGTCGGGATATCCCGCCTTACGGCGTAACACATGCAGAATATTTTAAGGGGTGCATTCCCTGCACACTATCGTTATCCTCCTCTGAAATTGAGGACAATTATGAACAAAAAGCGGGACTGTCTGTGGTGGAGGCGTTTGAAAAACGGGGGCTGGATCCGGAAACCATACCGGGCGCGTTAATTTTTAATCACGGACCCATTGCTTGGGGGCGTGATGCTTTGGAAGCTCTCAAGAACGCGGCCATTTTAGAAACGGTAGCAAAACTGGCCTATCAGACAGAGCAAATCAACCCGGAAATTATGCCAATTGGAAATGCCATTTTAGATCAGCGTTTTTTTAAACATCATAAATAAATTTTAAATTTTTATGCGCATACTGTCGTTTTAATTGGTTATACTGATACTGTCCGAAATAACATGTTATTTCAGATCAAGAAAAGGAGTTGTATCAGTATGACCAGTACGATAGACAATATTGCGTTGGTGCTCGTCATCATCGGCGCGCTGAACTGGGGCTGCATTGGTCTTTTTGGCTTCGATGTCGTCGCTGCCCTGTTCGGAGGTCAGATGTCGATCATCAGCCGGATCATCTATTCCCTGGTTGGAATCGCAGGCCTTTGGAGCATTACCTTGCTCTTTAAAGAAAAGATTCCCGCAAAAACCAGGACAGAGTAATTTATTGCTGCAAAGCGCGCCGAATATATTAAAAAATATTTCTCGGCGCCGGCTTTGCTTTAGAGCGGCTTTTCTGACCAGTTCGGGAAAGCCGCTTTTCCTTTTTTATGCATATCAAAATTATTTTGTCCGCTTTTTTCTATTTCTATTTCAATTTGAAATATTTCTGGTATTTTTTCTCTCTTTGTGTTATAATAAATAATATATATCAAAATGAATCATTTCATTCCATCAACAGGCAATGGATTGCCGGTGGAAGTCAAAACATTTTCTATGCGCTGTCTGTTAGGCAAAACGCATTTTAACAGGATTTCATTGAGGGAGGATCAAGTGATATGGCAATTAAAACAGAAAATAAAAACGGAGTTATTATTTTATCCACCAACGTAATTGCACGAATTGCCGGAAAAGTTGCAGCCAGTTGCTACGGTGTAGTCGGAATGGCATATCGCAACGCTTCTGACAATATTGCAAGCCTGCTGGGCTGGGATACTATTACAAAAGGGATTCGTGTGTCTACAGAGAATGATAAAATTTGTATAGAACTGCACATAATTGTAGAATATGGTATTAACATCAAGGTAATCTCTGACAGTATCATTAACAGCGTTCGTTATAGTGTGGAAAGCATGACAGGCTTTAAGGTCGGCAAGGTTACGGTCAATGTTGAGGGAATCCGCGTTGATCAATAGAATCACATACACAAATTCTGGAGGTGTCCACCTTGATCAATACCATTGACGCCAAAGGGCTTCTTGAGGCGTTTTTATCCGGAGCCAACCGGCTCTGCAACCATAAAAATATTTTAAATGATCTAAACGTATTCCCTGTTCCGGACGGAGACACCGGTTCAAACATGTCTATGACGGTAAGTGCCGCAGCGAGAGAATTGCTTGCCGGCAGCTATCAAACGGCTTCTGAAGTTATGTCAACGGTTGCCAGTGCGTCGCTTCGGGGGGCGCGGGGCAATTCCGGGGTTATATTGTCGCAGTTTTTCCGCGGGATGGCCAAAAGAATGAAAGACTGCACTTTATTAGACGCGACTGATTTGGCTGAATCTTTTACCGAAGGCGTTCATTCTGCATACCGTGCAGTTATGAAACCCGTTGAGGGTACTATTTTGTCCGTCGCGCGCGACGGCGCTGCGGCAGGCGAGGCGCGTCTGGCAGAAACAAGCGACATGGTGGAAGTACTGCAGGCGGTTGTCTATTCCGCCCAGCAAAGTTTAGACCGTACGCCGGAAATTCTTCCGCAGTTAAAACAGGCGGGAGTTGTAGATTCCGGGGGACAAGGCGTGCTCTATTTGCTTGAAGGTGCTTTGGACTATTTAAAAACCGGTGAAATCACAGAACTTTTAGATCAGAGCATTAGCCCCGTCTCTGTATCTGCACGCAAAGAAACAGAAACGGACATTAAATTTTCTTATTGCACAGAATTCATTGTAAACAAAAACAACGCAGCCGCCAGCAGCAATTTGTTTAGCAAAAACATTGAGAAAAAAGGAGATTGCATGGTTGTCATTGATGACGGCGAAATCATCAAAGTCCACATTCACACCAATAATCCGGGCTATGTGATTGAACAGGCGCTTAAGCTCGGAGCGCTCACGGATGTTAAAATAGACAACATGAAATATCAGCACGAAAACCGAATTATAGACAGCGCCGATAAAAATAAACAGGAAGACGAAAAAGAATACGGTTTTGCAGCCGTTGCTGCCGGGGACGGTTTGGCACAGATTTTTCGGGATATGGGCTGCGATGCAGTCATTGAGGGCGGACAGACCATGAACCCCAGCACAGATGAAATTTTGAGTGCAATTGAGAAAATTCCCGCAAAAACCATCTATATTCTTCCCAATAATAAAAATATTATTATGGCGGCGGAACAAGTAAAGGGTTTGACGGACAAAAACGCAATTGTGATTCCCACGCGTTCCATCCCGCAAGGTATGACGGCAAAGCTTGCTTTCCAGCCGTCTTTAACGCCTGAGCAAAATGAACAGGCTATGACGCAGTCTCTGCAAGATATTAAAACAGGAACTGTCACTTATGCAGTCCGTGAGTTTCCATTTCAAGGCAAAACTATGCCGGAAGGCACCATTATCGGTCTGACGGACGGGGATATTACTCAAACAGGCGATTCTCCGGAATCTGTGCTTTTTAACCTGTTTTCTTCCATGGCGGACGAAGACAGTGAGATTTTAAGTGTGTTCTACGGGTGTGACGTAAGCGATGAAACCGCAAACTCTGTCAAAACAGATTTGGAACAGAAATATCCTGACTGTGATATTGTTTTGCACCGCGGAGATCAACCGCTTTATTACTACATTATTTCAGTGGAGTAAATTATGGATTACAAGGATTTTTTATCACAAGATATCCGTTTTTTAAAAGGTGTAGGCGAAAAAAGAGCCTCCGCCTTTTCTTCGTTAGGCGTACATACCGCAGGCGATTTGCTCTCCTATTTCCCACGCGCCTACGAGGACCGGACGCAGCTGAAAAAAATTATGGAATGCCAGCATGAAGAAACCGTATGCATCCGTGCGACGGTGCTGTCTTCACTGCGTAAAAATATAATCCGGCGCAATATGACCGTATACTCCGTACCTGTTTCCGACGGCACCGGAACAATCGAACTGGTTTGGTTTAATCTCCGCTATCTTGATCAACAGATAAAGCCCGGCGCCGAATTTATATTTTACGGAAAAATTCAGCTTTTCCCCAAAAAACGGATGCTCACTCCCCTATTTGAACAACCGCAAAACCAGCAGCAAACAGGACGTATCATACCAATATACCCTCTTTCTTCTGGTTTAACACAAAAGGTAGTTTTTTCCTGTATCTGTGACGTTCTTTCTAAAATAGACGGTGCTTTTCCGGATCTTCTGCCTCCGGAAGTGCGGGAAAAATATCATTTATGCTCTTCCTATGATGCCATCTATCACATCCATTTGCCGCAATCATCCAAAGCGCTTAAAGCAGCAAGACACAGACTGGTGTTTGAAGAGCTTTTTTTCATGCAGACGGCTCTTTTTCTGTTAAAAGAACGGCGAGATACCCTCTCGGCAAAACCAATCCCAGCACCGAATTCTCTTAACGACTTTATCCGGTCATTACCATTTCCGCTCACAGGCGCTCAAAAGCGAGTGCTGGAAGAAATTTTTCAAGATTTGCGCAAAAGTGTACCCGCAAACCGCCTCATACAAGGCGATGTTGGCTCAGGAAAAACGATTGTTGCCGCCTGTGCCATGTTTGCCGCAGCACAAAACCAAATGCAGTCCGCCCTCATGGCGCCCACGGAAATTTTGGCCGCGCAGCATTATGAAACCCTCTCTGCCCTGCCCTTACGGTATCGGCACAGAACTTTTAACCGGATCCATGCAGGCCGGCGCACGGCGCGATGCCTACCAACGGATAGCCTCCGGAGAATCGTCCGTCATTATCGGGACGCATGCGCTGCTCAGTGATCATCTGAAATTTCATCATCTCAATCTTGTGATTACGGATGAACAGCACCGGTTTGGCGTCAGTCAGCGGAAACTATTTACCGACAAAGGGGAAAACCCTCATACGCTTGTCATGACGGCAACCCCCATTCCCCGTACGCTTGCGCTTGCCGTATACGGTGACCTTGAAGTTTCTGCTATTGATGAACTTCCTCCCGGCAGACAAAAAGTGGATACCTTTGCCGTGGAAGAGCCGATGCGAAAACGCATATATGCTTTTATCCGAAAAGAGGTTGCCGCAGGGCGTCAGGCATATATCGTATGTCCTCTGGTAGAAGAATCTGAACAAACAGAGGAATTAAAATCCGTAACAGAATATGCCCAACGGTTAAAAAAAGAAATCTTTCCTGATCTTTCTCTCGCTGTTTTGCATGGTAAAATGAAAGCGAAAGAGAAAGACCTCATCATGAAACAATTTGTACAGGGTTCTGTTCAAATCCTGGTTGCAACCAGCGTAATTGAGGTCGGTGTAAATATTCCTAACGCCAGCGTAATGGTCATAGAAAACGCCGAACGGTTTGGCCTTTCTCAGCTTCACCAGCTGCGCGGGCGCGTCGGGCGCGGCAATCATAAATCTTACTGCATTTTATTCAATCAAAGCCGCCAGGATTATGCGCGTCAAAGAATGGAAGTCATGCGCCGCACAAACGATGGCTTTGTCATTGCAGAAAAAGACCTGCAGCTGCGGGGTCCCGGCGAATTTTTCGGCACCCGCCAGCACGGACTTCCTCCGCTGAAAATCGCAAACCTTTATCAGGATTTGCAGATCTTAGAAGAAACGACCGCCGCCGTAAGAAAGCTTTTAAAAGAGGACCCGTCTTTATCCCAACCGCAAAACAAACCGATTTTACAAAAAATACACTCTATTTTTAAACAAAATATTACATTTAGTTAAATTTTGTGCTCTCACTATTGACTTTTTGCTGAAATAAGTTAAAATATATAGTGTAGAATTGTAAGATAATCAAGAAAAAGGATGAAACATTTTGAGAGTCATCGCCGGAAGCGCCCGCGGGCAAAAACTTAGCTGTCTCCAAGGCGAACAGATACGTCCAACGTTGGACCGGGTAAAAGAGTCCGTTTTTAACATGATTTCTTTTTCCGTTCCCGGTTCCTCTGTACTAGACTTGTTTGCCGGAAGCGGTGCATTGGGAATTGAGGCTTTAAGCCGCGGGGCTGAAAAAGCGGTATTTGTTGATGTATGTCCGGCTTCTTTGCAAACAGCACGGCAGAACCTGGCTAAAACGCGCTTGGAAGAGAAATCCGCCTGCGTTTGCAGTGACTATGCTGCTTTTTTGGCAGATACCAACGAAACGTTTGACATCATTTTCCTTGATCCGCCGTATGCTGCCGGCTATATCACGTCAGCTCTTGCAGGGATTCGCGAGCGTCATCTATTAAGGCATGACGGTATAATCATTTGCGAGTATAATAGTGCAGATGAAGTCATTTGTCCGGAAGGGTTTACACTCTATCGGAATAAAAAATACGGCATAGCAAGAATATTACTGATGAAAGAGTTGTGAGCAATGGCAACAGCGGTTTATCCAGGAAGTTTTGACCCTATCACCTGTGGACATCTTGATATTATCCGGCGTGCTGCGTGCCAGTTTGACCGGGTGATCATTGCAGTTTTAAACAACACCTCAAAAAAGCCAATGTTTTCGGTGCAGGAGAGAGTGCAGCTCATTCGTAAATCCATAGCTGACCTTCCTAATTGCAGCGCGGAATATTTTGATGGTCTATTGGTTGATTTTGTCCATCAAAAACAATCCCACACGGTTGTAAAAGGGCTTCGTGCTATTTCTGATTTTGAATATGAATTTCAAATGGCGCTTTTAAACAAAAAAATGGCACCGGACGTTGAAACTGTATTTATGGTAACAAACGCAAACTATTCGTATATCAGTTCCAGCATTGTGAAAGAAATTGCAAGCTTGGGCGGCGATTTCTCCGATCTGGTTCCCGCAGAAATTTACGATGATGTGAAACTTAAGATCAAAGAGGGGCGGTAAGAACATGGAAATATTGGAATTAATTGAAGCTTTAGAAGATAAGGTGGAACAAAGCATGACAATTCCCTTTTGGGGGAAAGGGATTGTTGATAAAGATGAACTTTTAGATATGCTTCAGGAAATACGAGTGAAATTTCCAGATGAAATGAAACAGGCAAAATGGGTAAAAGAAGAGCGGCAAAGAATTATTTCTGACGCACAAAAAGAAGCTGCCAACATCGTTCAGGGCGCAGAAGACAAAATTGTCGCATTGATTAATGAACACGAAATTACCAAGCAGGCCTATGAACAGGCGAATCAAATTATCGAGAAAGCACAGACCAATTCCCACGAAATCCGCATTGGTGCAAATCAATATGCGGACGATATTCTCAGGCACGTAGAAGAAGAAATGCTTTCTGTGGCCGATACGATTCGTCAAAACCGCAAAGAACTTAAAAACTGACTCCGCAGAACCGGACAGACCAATTTCTGTCCGGTTTTTTATTTTTTGATTTTCGCCACATACCTAATGGTTTTTCCTTTTAAAAATGAATAAACAGACAAAACTGGCATATAATGTTATTACATTGGCAGCGGGCAGTCGTTTGAGTCATCTGTTGCAAACTGCTTGCCGCCGCAGAAGAAATATTAGGAAGCAGGTGCCAAAATGTCTGTACAAACCTTTCAGGTTTTCCACGTGAGAAAATGGATCCGTTCTGCGCTCATTGTAATATTCCCTCTTATCGTCGGCGCTTTGAGCGGCTGGCTGACCAAAAACAACACCGTGATTTATGAGGTGCAGCTAAAACCGCCGTTCGCACCTCCGGGGTTTATTTTTCCTATTGTTTGGAGCATTTTATATTTGCTTATGGGAATTTCTGCCTTGTTGATCCTCAAACAAGGTTACCAAAAGCCTTATGTTAAAGATGCAATGAATTATTTCTGGATTCAGCTTTTTTTAAATTTTTTGTGGCCTATTGTATTTTTTAATTTTAAAGCACCGCTTTTTGCTTTTTTAATTCTATTGACCATGTGGATATTCATTGGGATTTGCGCCGCAAAATTTTACCGGATTAACCATACCGCAGGCTGGCTTTTAGTTCCAGTTTGGATTTGGACGACCTTCGCCGGTTACCTCAATTTGGGATTTTGGCTTTTAAACCGCTGATTTTGCAAAAAACACGAAAAAACGCCAAATTTCCATTTACAAACTGCACTCAGGGGGGTATAATATTACTGGGGTGATTATTTATGGAATCAACACAAAACAAACACCATTCAACGGCTCGTAAACGCCGGCTGATTCTTGCCGTCGCGATCGCAGCCGTTGTTATAGTGCTTTCTTCTGTAGTCGGAGTCAAGGCGTCAAAATTATCTTCTGACAAAATATACCCTGGCGTTTTTATCGGTGATATAGATGTAGGCGGCATGCGCAAGGAAGAAGCATCCGCTGCAGTAAATGAAACATACAGTTTTGACACAGAATCTGAACTGACTCTAACCAGCGGCAGCGAAGCGCGTTCTCTTAAGATATCCTCCCTATCTCCTTCCGCCGATTTAGAGGCATGCGTTGAGGCCGCATACCAAGCAGGACGCAGCGGTTCTGTTTTTGAACGCTTGCGTGAAATCAACCGCATAAAAAACGAAACTTTAACCATTGAGATAGAATTAACCCTAAACCATGAAGTTTTGCTGGAATCGGTTCAATCCATAGCCTCCATTGTTGATCAACCGGAGCAGGACAATCAATTTGAAATTAAGGAAACCGAATTAATTATCACCCGGGGGCACAGCGGAAAACGGATCATACCGGAACATGCGGAAGCAGCTGTAAAAGAAAGTTTGCTAAAGAAAGAAAAGTCTGTGGAGCTAATTTTAGAACCAGTTTATCCGGCAGAAATTACCGCGGATTACGTCTGTGAAAATGTTTGCGGCGATCCTGTTAACGCCACTTACCGCGTTGAAAATTATAAATTAGTCATAGAAGATGAAAAAATCGGCGTTTCGATGGATAAAACAGAAGCGGAAAAACGGATTCAGGAAGCTACCGGCGAAACGATTACCATTCCCATTACAACCAAGCATGCAGAAATTTCTGCAGATGACATCCGCAGCAGCCTGTTTCAAGACCAGCTGGGTACATATACAACACGTTTTAATGCCGGTGACACGAACCGTTCTTATAACATTTCATTAGCATGTAAAAATATTAATGAAATTGTGCTGGCTCCGGGAGATGTGTTTTCTTATAATGACATTGTTGGTCCCAGAACAGCGTCCCGTGGTTTCCGGACGGCAAATGTCTATGTTGGAAATAAAGTGGAAGACGGCATCGGCGGCGGAATCTGCCAAGTATCTTCCACGCTTTATAACACCGTTGTCTTGTCTGATTTGAAAATTGTCTCGCGCACGAACCATTCCCTGCCGGTCTCCTATGTGCCAATGGGACGCGATGCAACGGTTTCGTATGGCAGTATTGATTTTAAATTTGAAAATAACACCAGTGAACCGATTAAAATTGTAGCCACAGCACGCGGCGGTCAAAACACCATTTCGATATACGGGAAAAAGGAACATCCTAACCGCACGATCTCCATTGAGTGCGAATGCGTTGCAACTTATCCGGCAAAATTGGAGCAGAAAAATGATCCAAACCTTTTGGCGGGAGAAATTAAAGTAGAACAAAAAGGTTCTGATGGAAGTACTTATAACTCTTACAAAATCACAAAAGAAAACGGACAGGTAATTAGCCGAGATTTTCTTGCGAAAAGCACCTACGTTTCCGTAAACCGTGTGGAACTGGTCGGCACCAAGCCGCCGGATCCATCCTCTTCAGCAACACCGGACGGGAGCGCAGACGGCGCTGCTTTGTCAACTTCAACCGAACAGACAAGCGTCCAAGGAAATGGAACAAACGCCGACACCAGCCCGAAACCGTCAAGCTCCGCTCAGCAATAATGGTTTTTTATGCGCCCCGCAGACAAGTTGTTTGCCGGGCGTTTTTTTGCGGTTGCATTTTCTCAATTTCTCATGGAACCTTCTTGCAATTAACGGGGGATTCTGTTACAATAAACGAAAAGACAGAATATAATCGGCGAAAATTGTTTGAGAGCGAAAAGAGGAAAGCCATGAAAACAAAAACCATCTTTTATTGCAGGGAATGCGGCTACGAATCTGCCAAATGGCTGGGAAAATGCCCCGCCTGTAATGGCTGGAACACATTTGTGGAAGAAATTGCGCCAACAGGCAATGCGGCAAAAACAGCCGCCGGCGCAAAAAACGGTTTTTCCAAAAATATACCCACCCGACTAACTGACGTCAGCGTCACGCGCGAAGAACGGATATTAAGCGGAATTCATGAACTGGACCGCGTTTTAGGCGGCGGCATTGTAAAGGGCTCTCTGATTTTGGTCGGCGGCGACCCGGGAATTGGAAAATCTACCCTGCTGCTTCAGTTGGTAAAATCACTTCACGATGCGGCGAAAGTATTTTATGTCTCCGGCGAGGAATCGGAAAAACAATTGAAAATGCGTGCGGAGCGTCTTGAAATTCAATCACAGGAATTAATGGTCCTGTCAGAAACCGACATGTCTTCTATTCTGCACTTTACGGATGAAATAAAGCCGGATATTCTCATCATAGATTCGGTGCAAACCATGTACAATCCGGAAATATCCTCCGCACCCGGAAGCGTCAGCCAGGTACGTGATGTGACTCTCTCACTCATGAAGCTGGCAAAAAGCACCGCAACAGCCGTGTTTATTGTCGGGCATGTTACCAAAGACGGTGCGCTTGCAGGTCCTAAAGTGCTGGAGCATATGGTGGACTGCGTACTGTATTTTGAAGGCGAGCGCCACCAGAGTTTCCGGCTTTTGCGTGCAGTCAAAAACCGCTTTGGCTCTACCAATGAGATCGGCGTTTTTGACATGGCAAACGACGGGCTCCGCGAGGTGAAAAATCCTTCCTTAATGTTTTTAGAGGGGCGACCGAGCGACGCCTCTGGTTCGTGCGTTGTCTGCACACTGGAAGGAACCCGTCCCGTACTTGCGGAAATACAGGCGCTTGTATCACCAACCGGTTTTGGAATGCCGCGGCGTATGGCAACGGGAATGGATTATAACCGAGTAAATCTTTTAATTGCGGTTTTGGAAAAGCGAGTTGGGTTTAATTTGCAAAACCAGGATTCGTATGTTAACATTGTCGGCGGACTCCGCTTAGATGAACCTGCTGTTGATTTGGGCGTTGTTGTCGCGATTGCCTCCAGCTTTAAAAATATCAGCGTTGACAAAGGACTCGCCGTGATCGGCGAAGTGGGACTGACCGGTGAGCTCCGCTCCGTGAATCAGCTGGAAAAACGCTTGCTGGAAATCCACAAGCTGGGCTTTACCTCCTGCATTGTCCCTTATGCTAACAGCCGTAATTTAAAGCCAATCAACGGACTTACCGTATACACGGCGAAAAATGTGGCCGAGGCGCTCGGATTTATTTTTTAACAAAACAAAAAGAGGGAGGCTTTGCTATGAAAATTTGCCCAAAATGCGGAATGAATAACAAAGACGATGCTAAACTCTGTATGGAATGCTCTGCTTCGCTCCATTGTATAAACGTTAAAGAGGCATGCAACACGGAAGAATTTT
The DNA here is from genome assembly GCA_949299615.1 of uncultured Eubacteriales bacterium. Classification (GTDB taxonomy): domain Bacteria; phylum Bacillota; class Clostridia; order UBA1381; family UBA9506; genus RGIG1666. The sequence goes on from CASGBM010000050.1 coordinate 20,663, forward strand.
TCGCCTGTGAAGAACGGAAGGACCGACGAAAAAAAAGAATTCATTTGCTGATGATCCCTCTGTATTATGTGATTTACATCACTTTTTTTGTGCTTTGCCTTCTCAAAACCACAGAATCCATTGTTCTATTGCTGATCCCTCTCCTTTTTCCTGCTTTATACTATTTGAGCATTTTTCACCCAGATGCAATTTTCCGCTTTCAGCATATGTTTGATATTAGTAATCTTGAGGATGTAGAACCATCTGACTGGTATTATTTTTCAAGCAAGCTGGGAGGCTATCTTATCCTAGTTTTGGGGCTGTTTATCGTTATCAGCTGTTTTGCCGGTTAATACAATTCGCCCGCTTTCAATACCGTTTATGTTGAAACGGTGTTTTGATTCTTAAACTCTTTTTAGTAAATTTTGAATAATTGCAAAGAAAAATTTGCTTTAGGCTTTCTTTTTTGCTTAAAATGGTGTATAATAATCTCGGTAAATTTACAGTAAGATGATCAATTGCGCAGCGGATGCGCTGAAGGAGTTATAGCATGACAAGAAAAGAAGCGCGGGACAACGGGTTTAAAATTATTTTTGAATACGAATTTCAAAAGATGGGGGCAGAAGATTTGCTCGCACTTTTTTATGACCTAAACCCCGATGAGTCAAAGCAAACGCAATATTTAAACCGCCTTGTGACCGTCACACTGGAAAACAGACAGCAAATTGATGATATGATTGCAAAATTTTCCAAAGGCTGGTCGCTTGAGAGAATATCAAAAGTCAGACTGGCTGCTCTTCGGATCGGGCTTTGTGAAATGTTTTTTGATCCCGACATGCCGGATAATATTGCAATTAATGAGGCAGTGGAATTGGCGAAAATATACGAAGGAGAAAAGGCAAGCAGTTTTGTAAACGGAATCCTTTCCTCCGCATATAAATCGAGGCAGTAACATGAAATTATACTTAGGCATAGATACCAGCAATTATACCACCTCCGCCGCTTTTTTTGCGGCACGTTCTCCCTGTTATTATACCTCTTTTTCATGATTTTGTAAACCCCGTACGCCCGCTTTCCCGCAAGCGCCTTATTTGGCGCCGTTTAACGTGAAACTGCGCCCCCTCTTTTTCCTTTGCGCCGCCCGCAAAAAATCGCCGCAAAGCGGAGGCTTTGCGGCGATAATTCAACGCACATTCTTTTTGACAAACGCCTTGACGAGGTTTGCCGCGGCAAACAAGAGCACCGTTCCCGCCAGGATCAGCGCCATCGCCGTGACGGACAGCGACGTGCCGAAGGCGTCCAGTTGTAACGTGTACTGCTCGGCGAGGGAATCGGCAAACGCGGCGGACACGTTTTGCGAGATGTTTTCCAGCGCGCCGTTTAAAAACAGGTTGCGGAAGAGCGCCGCCGAATAACTGCCAGGCACAAACAGGGTGACGTACTGCACCCCCTTGGGGAACATGGAAAGAGGCATATACGCGCCGATCAGAAACCCGATGACCGTGCCGAGAACGACGTTCAGGCCCGTAAACGCCCCTTCCGTGCGCAGGAACCCCACCACAAACACCAACAGCGTGGACGAGGACAGCACGGACAGCAAGAGAAGCCCCACCAGCCCCAACACTTCCAGAGCGGATAAAAACCAGCCGCCCGAAAGCGCCAGCCAGCCGAGGCAGAGCGCCAGCACCACAAACCCGATGAGAAAGCCCGAAAGCACCACCGCCAGAAAGTACGCCGCCGACGGCATCCAGCGCGGAATGGGCGCAGACAACAGATCGTTGCGGATGCCGCGCGTTTCGTCCTGCACCATCACCCCGCACGCGCACAGCGGCACCGTGATGCCCGCGCTTGCCATCACTCCCGAAAGTATCCAGCAATCGGCAAAAGAGCGGATATCGTCGTCCGCACCCGTCACGCCCATCCCCTTTAAAACGTCGAGAAGGGTGTCCGTCTGCGTCTTGCCCAGAAACAGAACGTACAGACCCAGCACGATGAGCGGCGCCAGCAGGGCAAAGAAAATGTTCGCCTTGTCCTTGACAAAGATCTTTAAATTGCGCAGCGTCTGCAACCAGAGCATCCTCATCTGCCGCCCCCTTCCGCGTTCTTGCCCGTCACAGACAAAAACACGTCGTCCATACTTCCCTTGACAAACTCGAAATCGCCGCAGAGTGCGGGATATTTTTGCAAAAACGCGCGCGCCTCCGCGGAACTTTGCATTTTCAGCCGAACGCCTCCCGTCTCCGACCTGTACGTCATGCCCAGCTTGTCCAGCTGTCTACCCAGCGCCTCGCCGTCGCCGTACAGGCACAGATAATTGGCGGAATACTTGTTTTTCAGCTGTACGGGCGTATCTTCCGCCGCGATCTTGCCGCCGTCGAGAATGACAACGCGGTCCGACCCGTCCGCCTCCTCCATGTAATGGGTGGTGAGAAAGACGGTGAGCCCCTCCTCCCTTTGCAGGCGGCGCACGATGCTCCACACCGTCTTGCGCGTCTGCGGATCCAGGCCCGTGGTCGGCTCGTCGAGGACGAGAAGTTCGGGACGGTTCAAAAGTCCGCGCGCAATGTCCGCGCGGCGGCGCTGACCGCCCGAAAGCTTGCCGTACGGGCGGGACAAAATATCGTCCAGGCCCAAAAGGTCGCTCAGCTCCCGCAGCCTCTTTTTCCATGCCGCGCCGAATAAATTGTAATACCCCGCGCGGACGGTGAGGTTGTCCCGCACGGAGAGAAGATCGTCCAGCACGCTCCCCTGGAACACCACGCCCAGGCGGCGCTTGATCTCCTCCGACTGCGTGTCCAGATCGTACCCGCAGACGCGCACTTTGCCCGCGTCCTTGCGCAGGATAGAACATAAAATGTTGATGGTGGTGCTCTTCCCCGCCCCGTTTACGCCGAGAAAGGAAAAGAGTGAGCCGCGCTCCACCGAAAAGCTGATCCCCTGCACAGCGCGGATCTGCCCGTAGCTTTTTTCCAGCCCCTCCACCTGAATGATGTTCTGCATAAGTTTCCCCTTTGTTTTTTGAAAAGGCGTTGCTTTTCCTCTATTGTACCCGAAACGCCCCTCTCCGTCAACCGAAAAAGAGGTTTTTCCTGCATTTCCCCGCATTGCCTCTCGTCGGCCGCCCTTTCGGGGAAAAAACGACTTTTTTCTTTGCAAACGCAAAAGTGCCGCCGCGGGTTTTTAAAATTTTTACCGCCCGCCGATTTACCCCTCCCTTTTCCTGCAAGTTTCTCCTTTCCCTTCTCCTGCAAGTTTCTCCTTATCCGCCCCGCTGACGGCGGGGCGGAAAAAAAGTACGACGCCGCGCCCGAACCGCCCTTCCCCGCCGTCGGCGGGGAAGGGCGGGCGAAAAAAAGAGAAGAAACGGAGAGCGGGTCAGATACAAAACGGAAAGGAAGAGGGCGAAAAAAGCGGCAAGGGCTGTGCGGCGGAGGGCGACGCGCATTGATAAGAGCAAAAAACGGAGAGAAA
>CASGBM010000051.1 GCA_949299615.1 uncultured Eubacteriales bacterium
AGACCCGTACAATCAAGAATACGTCTCTGCTATGCTGTAACACAACAGATTCTAACCATAGATACCTACTAAGACTCCCGGCCTATCACGCACTCGACCACCTCTGGTTCGCTGTTCCTGTTCCGCATTTCTGCGTCTTTAGGATGCGCTCTCAGCCGACTTCACCGAGCGTATGACGCTTTGGCACTTGACTGCCGCTACGCCATTCGGAGTATCAGAGCAGGCGTTTTAGGGCGTTACCCCTTCATTCCACCTGTCGGACAATCAGTTCTATGAAACCATTTTTTAGAAGCTCCTTTCAATCTTCTTTTTCTTGGCTCCACGCCTAACCTTTTCAGTTAGGAACGTGTCGCACCCCCCTTCGGATCCACCAGCACCATACTGGGGCGCTTGTGCGGTTCCACATCTAATGTCGCTATTTTTAAGATGAACGGCTTTACAAAACCGCGGCTTTTTCCGGCGCCGGATGCACCGTACACCATGGTATGATGGTTGAGTCCCACATCATCCCGCAGCCCGATATAGTCGGCATACCGGTCGTCCTCCAGCGGGCCGTTTTTCAGCTTGCCAAATATGGGACAGGGCAATGCGTCTGCGCTGCCAAGAAGCAGTACTTGTTCCTGTTCTTTTTTATCCATCCAACCGGATGTGCCGTGCGTACCTTCATTGGATACATAAAAGTTCCGTTCATCCTTTGTAATTTTTACACCCGTAATGAGGTGGATCCATTTTTGCGTAATCAAAAAATACATGATCAAGATAAAAAAAGCGACGCCCAGTCCCTGCGGGGTAAACACCGCCGCATAGCATTTAATGGGATTAAGCGACAGCGTTTCAACATTGGTTCCATGATTAAAATTAGCAGTAGCTGCCAAAAATGAATGAATCACAATGCCGTACAAATACAAGCCCACCAGCCCGCCGCCAATATACAGCCCCAGATGCTCCCGTACCTTTTGCCATGCTTTCTTAAGCCGTATATTCTTTGCCAGCCATCTTTTAACCCATTCCTTGATTTTATCTTTCATTGACCTCCATGTATCCTCCTTCCTTTGTCCGGTACGGCTCCCGCACCGGCTGTATTGTCAGCTCCGGAAAAATCCGGTAGGTGCTCTTTTTATCCAACGTGACCAGTATTGTCTTTTGGCACCCGTATAACAAAAGCCCTTTTATGAGGACATTTTTCTGAAATGGGAAACAGACAATTTTAGGTACCTCCGCACTGTGCATGATAATCTGTTTTAAAGCTCTGGTAATTCGCTCCATATTCAAATCAACACCCACAATATATGGGACGCCCCGGCTGATGCCGTCGCTGTTTCCCAACTCCTTCGGCACTTCTATGTCACAGCCCAGACCGCAGGCAATCCGGCTGCGGTAATTCCTACAAGCCATCACACGCATCTGGAGTACGCCATCCCGGTTTAAGGGAAGCAAAACGGTATCGTATAGCATTTCCTCCAAAGCCCTGTCAATCTGACGCATCCCCTTTTGCAGGGGTTTACTCCTTTGCGGCGGGTGTATCTGGTCCCACACTTCCTCCAAAGTTTCGCTCATGAGCAGCAAATGCAATCGGGAAACACCTTGGATTGCGCCAACCTGTGATTTGAAAATCTCTGTTTCGTGTCCCGGCATCAGCCAGCCTTCCGCGTAATATGGGATATACACCGTATCATACAGTTTCAAGATGCCTAAATACCTCGTAGCTGCCAGAACACGCATATTGGCGTCTGACCGTATCATCAGGCTGCTGACGTATCCTGTTTCTTTCTCTGACAGCCCTCTGACGCTTTCTCCAAAGACGTCAATTCCTGCAAGGTATAACAGCACATTCCACGCTGCATTTTTTAGCTTTCTCTGATACGCCGGACGCTTGATATCCATGCGCGCATCTTCCGGGAATTCATATCCCATTTCTCCAAGCACTTTTTTGCCCATGCGGGACAGCTTAAAACTCAGGTTGTTGCTCTGCCGCTTGATGAGTCTGTGTTCCTCCAAGTTGGTTATGACAGCCCTTGTAAACAAAGGGCTGTCATAACGTTTCTGCAAGCCTGCCGGCAGATACCTGCAAAGGCCGCACAGCTTTAAATACGCCTCATCGAAACTGTCAAAAATCATTTTCACTCCTCCCTTCACAGTAGGGTGCAAACCATTCACAAAACGCTTTAAATTTTAATGCACGAAACCCGCATAACTTCGTGCTTTCTCCCTTATTTCAGTCAGGAGTAAAACCGTTTTCCCGGCGTACTTTTTTCTGCCGTAAATTTTTGTGTTTACTCCTGGCTTAAACCGTATTATCGCACAGCATCTGCACAAAAACAGGCGCCTCTTCGATTGGCATGACATAGATTTCACACCGCATATCCTCACTTAATTTTGAAAATAAACCGATGCTTAAACAAAACTGGCTGTCGTCTTCTATTACCCTGCCTTTCAGTGCGTTGGGGATCATCTTCCAGCCCTTGTTATCGTTGTCAAGCGCATTGTGGTTTTCATAGCTGCAATACTCGACAATCCCCATAAAAGCCTGTTCAAAATACGGCAGCTCATAGCCGCATCCGGCAAGCAGCCGGGCAATGGTATCGCCGATGTAATTGCTCACCTTGTGCCGGCAGTTTGGAAGCAGCGTGTAAAGTGTAATGTGCAGCCAGCCCTCGCTTGTAACCTCCAAGCTGCCTGCCGTATCTAAAATGACATCCGCAGAATACGGCTGTCCTGCTCCCGGTTCCTCCGGGCGGAATTGTTCCAGCGCAATCCGCGCCCGGATGCACTGATTTTCCATACAAAAAAGTAAATCGTCCATCTGTTTTGCTAATACTTTTTCCGACACACTGCCTGACAGCAGCATTTTGGACATTTGTTTGAGTATCTGTATTTCACCGTTTTGCAGGCTCTGCAGGCATTCTTTTAGGTTTCTCATTACGTCCGCCTCCTTCTCTTTTCCAATTCACTGCGGTCAGTCGTGATAAGATGGTGGATCATGGGCGACGCTTTGATATCGATACACACCTTGTTCCGGTTGGCACACAAAAGTGCCTCGCCGCGCCCGCTGCGGATGACCTGCATTACTTCCTCGTCAGACAGCGACAAGTGCTTTTGCACCGCAAACGCCTCATCCTCTTCCATTTGCAGGATAAATTTGATCCGCGAATTATTGATCACGCCTTTCCCATATTTCCCATCGTCCAGACTGAAAAAATCATTTAAGTCCTGAGTTGCGGAAATCAAGCTGCCGCCAAAACCGCGGATGGTTTTTGCCACCTCCAGCACATAATCGGCCGCAAGCCGGCTGGAGGAAGAACCGATCAGCGTCCACAGCTCATCTAAAAAAATCACTTTCTTTTGCACCCTGCTTTCCTTTGCCTTATCCCAAACCATGTCAAGCGCCAAAAACATGCCCAGCGGTTTTAAATGGTCCGTCATCTCTGAAATATCCAGTACAATATATTTGTTATTCAAATCCACATTGGTTTCTCCCCCAAAGGCCGACATGGAACCCGTTGCAAACTTTTCAATCATCAGCGCCAGCGGTTTTGTCTGTTCCTCTGACATAAGTTCTTCATACAGGTCTTTGAGCGTGGGCATCTTCTTAAAATTTCCCTGCTGTGTAAACAGGCTCTCATTTTCAAAAGTAATCCCAAACTTCTGGTACGTCCGAATCACTGCGCCATCCAACAGGTTCAATTCATTTTGTGTGATGTCGTTTTTAATCAGCGTAAAAAATATCATCAGCTTTTGCAGCTTTTCAGCCAAAATGGAGTCCTTTCGCCCATCATCCTTTATTTCATAGTCAGTAGACAACGACGTTTTACGAATTTCCATGATGTTGATACAGTCCTGAGAGGACGGCGCGATCCGGATATATTTCCCGCCGACCATATAACAGGCGTCAGCAAATTCGTGACCCTTTATCGGGGCGATGATAAAAACCTGCGTTGCCTGCATTCTCAAGCGGAGAGATAAGTTTTGCAAAAGATAGGTCTTGCCCGCGCCTGACATCCCCATAATGCAGACATTGGCATTGGAATACTTGTCGCTGTCGAAGATATCCAAAATTGCCACCGAATTGTTGTACTTATTGAGTCCCAGAAAGATACCGTTTGGATCATATATCTCAAAAGATGAAAACGGAAAAGACGCCGCCAGTGCGTCCGTCAAGACATTACGCCGGGCTTTGCGTTCAATATCCGCATCGACCGTCAAAATGGGGAGCGAGGACAAAAAACACTGTTCATGCTTATAGTCCGCACGCTTTACCACCATACTCAGCGAGGTACACAGCGTCAGCACATCCGATACCCGGGTTTCCAAGTCCTCCTCGTTATCTGCGGTGACTTCCACGATGGTTGTCATGTAATAAAAATCCTGATTGCCGCGGTTCATCCCTTCCTTTAAGTAAAATCCGCTGGAAATTGCAGAATCAATTTCCTCAAAATCCTGCCGGGTATCGCCGACATCCCGCATCCGGCTGCGGTTGAGCATGGTCTTTTGCGAAATACGGTTTAATATCTTATCCCGCGGCATTTTGCGGAATGTAAAAGTGATCCCGATGTTGTCCCCGGCCTCCACCAGCCAGGACAGCCACGCCACCTCGTTTTTGGTCCGGTAGCCATAGCCTGCCACATACAGGTAAGCGTGGTAAACCCCGTCCACTACAATATAGTCCCGGCTCCCGGTGTCAACCGAAGATGGCGCTAAAATGTCCAGCACCGTTGTCTGCCCCGTCCAGCTCTCCGGCACCTTCGGCTGTTTTTCGCCTGCGATAGTTTTTTTGAGTCGTTCGGTTAAGGGTGGCTTCTTGCTCTTCTTGGTGTCTTTTTGACCGGTGCTCGCTGTTTTTTTGTTTTTTGATGACTCTCTTGCAAAAGAGCTTTTCTGTTTCTCTTTTTCGGATATTTCATTGTCCTCTCCCCTACTTTCCTCAAATTTTCCGAATGTCAATTTCCTGATTTCCTCTTTGGAAAGGTTATTCACCCTGCTGCACCCCCTCTAAAGTATGTACTTCCTCAAACATGCTCCCTGCAAAATTTCCCGGCTTGACAAACTGTGACGTATATTTGTTGATGATCCCATAAAAAAGATCAATTAAAAAACCATCGTCTGTGATATTCAAAACTTCCAGCCCGCATTGCGCCAGATATTTCATTGCTTTGTACGCCTCATCGTTTAATGTCCGCTGCACATCCTGAAAAGACACCGTCTTTTCCGCAAACCCGCGCTGGGCGAAAGAAAAAACGATAAAAAACCGTTTTTTCACTGCAACGTGGTTGGACAGCCCCTGCACAAATGCCATTTCATCTAAAATCATCTCCCGGCAGGCGTCATTGTTCTCTGTTTCCGAAAAATGCGCCAGCCGGCTGGTATATTCGGAAATATCCGCTTTTTGCGTTAAAACCCGGATTTGCATATGCTCCGGCGCAATTTTTAAATAGGATGCAAAATAGTAGATGATATTTTCCTGCTCTACATCGCTTTTTAAGTAAAAGTTTACCGGCAGCACCTCTACCACTTTGATATACCGTCCGTCTTTTAAAAGGATCAGTCCATCCTGTATGGTTTCAAGCGGGAGCCATTTTTGGGTACTGTTCTCATAATAATTTCCGGTATTTGCCTTTGTTTTGTTTCCAAACAATTTCATTTCACCTCACCCCGGTATTCCATGATTCGCCTGTTTTTCAGCCAGCGCCACCAATTTTGCACAAACGCGGTCAGCGGATCGTCATTGATGCCGAGCAGCGCAAACCCACCCGCCGGTACAATTAAAATTGCCGCTGTAATAATCTTCCATGTCAATCCGCCTGGAACCAGCTGAAACGCCAAAAACAAAAGAGGCAGGGAAACCATTCCTGCCTCGATCACGTTCCGTAGGTTAAATAACCCCAGTATTTTCCCGCTGTCTTCAAAGTTCGGCGGGATGTAGTAAAAATCGTTCATATACCTGACGCCTCCTAAAAGCATATAAAAAAAGACCTGTATTTTTCAATACAAGTCTTTTCATCCTATTTATTTAGTTTCCATCAAATTCTTTATAAATTTGACTCAAATATGCAGCGATCTTGTCAAACACCTTGGCAGCGCTTTCCACCTGCTCTACAGTGTCCGATTTCTTGGCGATGTAAAAATCGTCATAATCGCTCTTGTGACGGATCAGCTCCGTATTGCTGATAATGTCAGAACATTCCCGGTCAAATATACCCGTTTTAATGTAATGTTCTCTAAAAAAGGCAATCACTCCTGAGTGCTTTTTAAAATCCACCTGATCTAAGGCAATAACAGCCCGCAAGCAATGAAACACACTGTAATAGGCGCGGTTGTTTGCCGTCCTATATTCCTCGAATTCCAGATTCTTTTTAGCGCTCTCTAAAAATTCCTTTGCCATTTCCAGCCGGTATTTAGACAGCGTGACACTTTTTTCACTATGCAACAATCCGCACCCCCTCTGTCATCACATTTTTATAAAATGGAAGGTCATTTTTCCATTCGTCAAAAAAGGAAGCGCTGATTATCAGCGGAGATACCACTGTGGCATACCCAAACTGTTCGTATAAATCGCCCAAAATCTGTACAATTTGTTTGTGGTACGCCGTTTCTTCCTCATGCGGAACATCCATCAGCAATACAACGTCTACATCGGATTCTGCATCAAAATCCCCGCGCGCATAGGAGCCAAACAGGATAACATCTTTGAGCTTATCACCAAATGCAGCTTTCGCCTTTTTTACAAAGTGTTTCATCATTTGTGTAAGTTCAGCCTGTGTACACATTGTACCACCTCCCTATCAGTTATCATAATGTTATTATACCCTTTTTTAAAAGAATTTTCAATATATAACCTCTATTTTGATATACTCCAAAAAGGGCCGCCGGCCGCTGCGTCACTGCGTGCTTCATTTAAGAGTATCGAAATATCCCACTCCTGCCCGCTGCGCTGATAACTCGCCGGATCAGCGACTAAAATTTTATTCTCTGCGGTAATCCCGCGCAGCACAATGAAGTGTCCGGTAGAGGTAAAATGCCCGGGCGCCATAATTGCAATGATGAGTTTCCCGCTGCTCAAATGCTCCGCCAGCTCCTTTGCATTGCTGCACCCCAGCTTTTCTACCTTTAATCCGTAGTGCTTTGCGCCCTCCGGGATCAGCGCATGGTAGCTGCCATTCCCCTCGCAGCGGTGGCCGTTTTTCACAGACCAGTTACACACCTGCACCGGATCGACATTTTTTCCTGTCAACGTGGAAACCACCATTGCCAAAGCGGTCGGACCGCACCCTGCCGCACCAATGGTGCTGGATTTTCCGTACATCAAATTCGCCCACCGGCTGTCCAGCTGGTTGTAGTAGACCACTTCCGTTTCCCCTTCGCCCAGCGTGACGCCTTCATAGTCGGTCAAACCGCCCGCATCGCCAAATTCGCTGTCCGGGTCAAGATACTGGTCATTTAATGTGGAATACATCAGGTTTGCCCAGTTTTTCTCATCTTCTGTAAATCCCAGTTCCTCCATCATTTCATCCGGCGTTTTGTTGTGTACTTCCCCTGTTTCTTCATCAACGGTATAGCTGCGCTCCACAGATGCACGGACGTCATCTTCGGTAATATCCTCTATGTTTTGTTTATGCAGGACCGACTCAATAGAGATCAGCCAGTATATATCCGGATTAACTCCTTCCTCCTGCTTTTCAATGGTCTCTTCATAGCACGCCGCCAGTTCCGTTCCATGCCGGTTTCTGGCGATTAGCTCCTCATCGTCCACCGTCCCCCAGCTAAACAGCATTTGGGGAATTGCCGAGATGATAAGAATCGGCAGCAGGATCAGAAATACCAGTGTCGCGGCGATGATTGCAATCACTTTGGGAGACAGCAGCTGGGCTACGCCTTTTACCGCCGCTACGAAATTTCCGGATGCGATCCCGACTGCCGTTTTCACAGCCCCCTTTACCATCTGCGCGCCTCTGGCAATTTTCTGTGCGCTACTTTTCCCATTTCCGTTTTCGATTGTCCTCACCCCACTTCCTGTCACTGTTTCTGCGAATTTCCCTGCCTTCTTTTCGGCCGGCTAACCTGCCTTTGTCCTGTTTCTGATAAAAGCTCTGTCTTGTTTTCCGGTTTTCTGCCGACGGGTTAAACCTGCCATGCTTATAGGCGTGGTTGACTCTCTTTTCGCGGTGTTCCTCCCTGCGCAGTTCCCTGTCCTGCCTCTGTTGGTACATAGCATGGTGCGACTGGTTTTCTGCAAACCGCTCATGTTCACGTTCTTTGCTGAACGTCTCCCGCATACCTCGGTTGTTTTCGGTATGCTCAGAAGATGCCTTTTCGACGCTCTGCACCCTATCCCTGCCGGTTACGCCGCCGCGGTTCGTTTGGTTCCGGTTTTGAACATTCGTACTACCGCTTTGATTGACAGTCTTTTTCCCGTCTGTCCGGCTGCTGATCGTTACAGGGCTGTTGCCGGATACCGTTTTCCCATCCGGCGCAGCGCTGCCCTGCGGCGTTTCTTTGCCGGATAGACTGCCCAGGATAATATCCGTACCGTTTACACCGCGTCCAACACGGAACTGCGGGTTTGCACCCGGCGCCGCTTTTTTGCCTTTTATGGAATGTTCCCCATGTATATTGGTATTTTGCGTCCCTCCTCCCGGTTTTGATGCTAGGAATACGCCCGGACGGGGCAGACTGCCCTTTCCGGTTCCGGTCTTTCTGTCAAGCGGTGGATGATTGGTCGGCTGCGCACCGCCCATATTTTCCTGATTCTTACAGTTAACATTCTGTACGCTTCCAATCATTGCCGTCCGTTCCGTTGAATTCGCCTCCGGATTTTGAGAATATCTCATATTCTGCGGCTGCTGAGCATTTGCCCCTGTAGTCGGTGCACCGAAAGGCGATACACCCGCCTGCCTTGTCTGGCTGCCCGCAAAGCCGCCGGTTTGATTTTGGGTATACATATTCTGGGCTGTCTGACCGCTACCGGAATTATGATAGGACGCTGTGCTGCTGGTTTGACTGTCTCCTGTAAAATTAGAATTTGTGCTGTTTGTATAGGCGTCTGCGCCGGACGTCCCGCCAGAATATCTGTTCCCTGCATAAGCCCTGCCTCTTCCATCTGCCCTTCCTGCCGCATACCGCCTCTCACCGCTGCGGTTCCCGCTACTGCTGGTATTTTTATTGGCAGCAATGCTCTTGCCAATCGCAGAGGTCATCACACGGACGGCCATCATTGTCATAGCGCCCGGAAACCTGCCGCTGATTGCGTCTCCCGTCTGCGCCGGGTTTAACCCGATTTTCCCAATGTGGCTGTCGATCTTTCTCGCCACGCGCGTTAAGGCCACCACAAACACCAGCCAAATCAATACATTCCCGCTTGCCATCTGTGACATAGCTGACATGATGAGTTTTAGAAACACGATGTTCATAATCATCATCACCATCATGGAACCATACATTCTGCACCAACCCTTGAAAATATCGTTGGTATTCCGGCTGCCGCCCATAGAAAACGCAAGCGGCGCAAAAAAGGTCAGCACGCTCATAATGACATACCGCTCTCCGATTTCAAACAGCAGTTTCACCATCTGCACCATTAGGATTACGCCTACAATGATAACCAACAGCCACTTTGCACCCGCGCCAAGCGAAAACATCCCCTCGTCGGGCGCTGTGACGGTAATGGAATCAGGAAGCCCCAGCATATCGATAACCATGCCGGTGATGGATAAGCCGATTTCACAAATCTGTCGGGAAGCCAGCAGCAAAAAAGAGAAGACAAAGGTGCGGAAAAATATCATCTTTGGGTCTTCGCCTTCAAAGCCAATGCCGGACACAATGGATTTTGTCAGCTGGAATACCATGTTACCCAATAGCAGCGCCCAGCCAAGCGCGATTATGATATTGACAATATCCGATATAATCGGCGCCGTCTGTTCAAAATAATGTAAATCCATACTCATAACGCCCAATAATTCGCCGGAAGCATATGCCATGATATCAAGCATCATTTCATAGATCCATTGCACCAATCCTTTCAATATCGGTTCTAACATGTCTTAACCTCCTACAGGCTTATTCAATCGTATTGAGTCCGGAAAGCAGAGGCCGCACATAGGCTAAAAACGCACCAATACCATTGATAATCGCCCATGCAATCCAGATGCGCTTAAGCCAGTCCATGGACTGATCCACTTTCTGCTGGTTGTTGGACAGTTTCATCCCAACCACGCACACCGTTGTCATCAGCGCCGCCAGCACGGTGCTGATCCCCGCAATTTTGTTGTACACATCAACAATAATCCGGTTCGCTACCTGCCACATATCCTCTGCGGCAAAAACCTGCGTTGCCAGCATCAGCAAAAGGTATGCGGATATTGGTAAAACTCTTGTCAGTATTTGTTTCATTTTCCATTTCATTGACATTTTCCTTTCCTAAAATTGGGGATAAAAAGCTGCCGCACCCCCAAAAAGGTACGGCAGCCAGTTGCTTTATTTTAATAGCCTGTTTTCGGTATTTCGATATAAGTATAATTGTAAACTTTCGTTACCCATCTGGATGTGGAGGTAATCCATTGCCCGTTGTATACACCGCCGACGTCTGCCTGATTCACAAATGACGAGCCGTTCGGCAGACCGGCAATGGTCGTGGCATACAAATACGGCGTTTCCACCTGTGCAAATCCTGCCTTGACATTACCGAATACAAACATGATCTCTGTAATATACTCGCCGTTTGCTAACCCAAGCGCGGCATTTGAAATATCCAGCGCGTAATTTCTGCCGGTGGACAGGTTATCATTGATGGTGCGGTATTCGCCGTTTGACCAGTTTGTCTGATATACAATCTTATACGACAGCTCCTGATTGTAGGTTCCTGTCACCAGCTTGTCCGCACGGACAGCTGCCGGCAGTGTATCCCGCCAATAGAAGCTGGAAAGCGGCACACTGGAGGTGTTTGCAATGTTTGAGAAGGTATAGACAATCGGCTGGTTTGGCATCACCTCATTATAGCCGCGCTTAATAATTGAAACTCCCGTTGATACCGACTTGTCCAGCACCTCAAAGGTGAGTATCTGCCCGGAAAATTCAAGGTTTGCCGTCATCACCGTTTCGTTCACCGAATAGTACGGCGGAGCCTGCGTTTCCCGTATGGTGTAAATCCCCAGCGGCAGCGTTTTTGAGCTGGCGCGGCCGTTTTTATCGGTAACGACCGTATCAACGGTATTTCCGCCGCGGTCATAGATTTCAAAGGTTGCACCCTCTAATAAGCTGCCTGCCGGAAGCCCGCTTACGACATTATCATCTGCCGATTTCTTCACAATTTGAATCTGTGCTTGTGTCGGGGTGTTGTACCAGGTGATGGATGAGGTTGCACCGTACTCCACATAGAAAGTCTTGACTTCCGGATCAATGATATATCCTTCCGGCACGCCGATTTCCCGGATATAATACTTGCCGTCATGAAGTTGCCGGTCGTCAATGTACACATATCCGTTCTGATCGCTGGTGTACTGTCCAATCGGGTTGTTGTTCCGGTCAGAAAGCAAGAAGGTCACGCCGTAAATTCCCTTCCACGTCACCGCATCCACCTTATGAATGAGAAATGCAGAATTCTTGCGGTTTGTCAGCGTCACGCGGGTAATTTTTCCGTCCCTAACCTCCACATCGTGCGGCTCGCTGTCAAGCTGATAGCCTTTGGGCGCCCGTTTTTCCACGATGGTGTACCAGCCGTTTTCTAATCCATCAATGTCAATCACACCATTTGAATTGGTGCGGAACGTCCCCACTCGCTCACCATTCATGTACTCCACTTCAAACTCCGCATTCTTTAGCGGCTGCCGGGTTTCTTCGTCCAGCTTAGTAAGGCGGATTCCGCCAATGGACTCGTTATAGAAGGTCAGCTCGTGGGTTTCACCGGAGCGCAGTTTAATGGTCTGCGGGCGGCTGTCCAGCGTATATCCATCCGGCGCTTCCACCTCTCTTGCAATGTAGGTATCTGCGGGAAGTCCATAAATATGAATCATACCGCTGCGGTCTGTACGGTACAGCCCGTTTGCATTTCCTACCACACTGCCGTCCGATTTTGTCACTTTAAATACTGCTCCGTATAGTGGCTTCCCGGTTCGTTTATCCAGTTTCGTGATGATTAATCCACTGTCCGGCTTGTTGTAAAAAGTCAGCGTCTGTACATCGTTTTTGTTGATCTGTACCGTCTGCGAAACAGTTTCCAGTGCATACCCATCCGGCGCTTTGGTTTCGGTAACAACTAAAGTCGTACCCGCTTCGATTCCCGTAATATGGATTTGTCCCGTCTGGTCGGTTACATAGATACCATTAGAGCTTACTGCGCCGCCCTGGTTTGGCACGAAACTGCCGTCCGCAGTTGTCACCTTAAACTCCGCGCCGGAAAGCGGCTGTTTCGTTTCGCTGTCCAGTTTCCGGATGATAAGGCCGCCATCTTTATAATTTTCAAATTCAACGGTAACTACATCCTGATCCTTGCCGGATAAATATACCGTTTCCGGCGCATCGTTTATGATATATCCGTCCGGTGCTTTGGTTTCCTCGACTACATAGGTTCCGGCTTTAAGTCCTGTAATCACAATCGTGCCCTGCGCCGATGTGGTGTATTCGCCAATCACCGTGCCGCCGGTCCCGCTGGTGCCGGACAGATACTGGACGCGGAATTTTGCCCCCTGCAGCACCTTTGCCGTACTTCCGTCCACCTTTTTAATCACAAGTGCGGATAAAGGGGTATTTTCAAAGGTGACTTCTTTGCTCTCGCCGCCGGTGATATAAATTTCCTGCACATTCGGCTCTTTGATCGCATAGCCTTTGGGTGCTTCCAACTCAGTCAGCTTATACCAGCCGTCTTTTAAGTCAGTCAGCGTAATCTTCCCGTTTTCATCTGAAGAATAGGTTCCCAAATCGTTGATTTCCCCTGTGAACGTGTTATTGCTGGCATATACCACGCTGAATTTTGCACCTTTTACCGGATCACCGGTGATGCTGTCCACTTTATTTATCACAAGGCTTGGTTTGGGGAAATTTTTGAAATGCACCACACCCGTCTGGTTGGGCACCAATGTGATATACTGCGGCGCGGCGTCGAGCAAGTAACCTGCCGGTACGCTGGTTTCAATAATTTCATATACGCCCGGCTCCATGTTATCCATCACTACTTCACCATTTTCATCGGTGACAACGGTAGAAATGGTTTCCCCGTCCGCCTTTTTCACTGTAAATTTTGTACCGGGGATCGGTTTGTCAGTATTGGCGTCCGTTTTTACAATTTTCAGGCTCGGCTTGTGTTCATTTATCACCACAAGCTGGCTCTGCTTCCCGCCGAACAGTTCGACATGATACTCCATCTCATTTACCACATAGCCGCTGGGCGCCGCAATCTCTTTTACCGAGTACATCCCCGGCTCCAGATTGTCTATCACAATCTCACCTTTGGAGTCTGTTACACGGTCTAAGTAGCGGCTGCCGTCCTCGATCCTCGCAATGCGGAAGGAAGCGCCCGGCAAATAGATGTCTTTCACCGGATCATATTTTACAATCTTAATGGACGGCTTTTTCGTGTCCGTAAACACGAAGGTCGCGTATTCATCCGGATTGAGCTGGATGGTGCGGATACTGTCGTCAATCAGATACCCGTCCGGCGCTTTGAGTTCCTGCACAGTGTACGCACCGCCGGAGAGTTTTTCCAGTTTGATTTCACCGTTTTCGTCCGTGGTGTATTC
>CASGBM010000052.1 GCA_949299615.1 uncultured Eubacteriales bacterium
CGTACGGACCACCTGTACAACCCAGTTCAGGATAAGCGGCTAGTGCAGCCAGCATGTGGCCCGGCAGGTCGATTTCGGGAATGACGGTGATGTAGCGTTCCTGTGCATACTTTACGATTTCACGAGCTTCGTCTTGTGTGTAAAAGCCGCCATAAGGTGTGTTGTCATATTCACCAGAGTTGTGCCCGATGACCGTGCGTTTGCGGATAGAGCCCACTTCGGTCAGTTTCGGATACTTCTTGATTTCGATTCGCCAGCCTTGGTCTTCAGTCAGGTGCCAGTGCAGGGTGTTCATGTTGTGCAGAGCCAGCAGGTCGATGTACTCCTTGATGAATTCTATGGGGAAGAAGTGGCGGCCTACGTCGAGGTGCATGCCTCGGTAACCGAAGCGTGGCTGGTCTTCCACTTTGCCGGCGGGCAGCAAGATGTCGGCATCGGCAGCTTGAGCGGGGATCGACTTGCGGAGTGTCTGGATGCCGTAGAATACGCCGTTGGCCGTCTGTCCGCAGATACTGATACCATCGGCTTGGGTTGTCAGGCGATAACCTTCAGCATTGGCGATGCTTGAATCCAGGCTCAGGACAATCGCTTTGCTGGGCTTTTCTCCGTTTTCGATGGCTTTGGTTTTCAACGTGTAGCCTGTAGCTTCGGCGATGTATTCAGCCAGGAATTCTGCGTTACGCTTCAGCAGGTCATTGTCCTTCGGATAGGCGATGACAGTGTTTTTGCTTAGTTTGAACGGATTTTCTTGCGAAATAGTGATTTCCTGCGGCAACGGGATGACGTCATACGACGTAGCCTGTTGTTCGTTGGAGCTACATGCGGCAAGAACGCATGCCACAAAAGGTACGAATAGCTTTTTCATGGTCTTGTTGATTAATACTGGGGTTATTGATTAAAAAGATATTTCGTTTGCAAAGATAAGAAAAACCTTTTGAGAGGGCACTCTTTGGGAATGCAATAACTTGTTTTTTCGGCTCTTTTCGTTGCAGAAAACACATTTTTCTCTCGTCGGCTTATCGGATTTCATGGTTTTATTTTCGTAACGCGTTGTTTTCCTCTCCTTAAACAACGAATGGTTCGAGAAAGCTGATTCCCGGCGTATTGAGGAATCAAACCATCCCACTGCCCTTTTTTGCATGTATAGGTAACCGCGATCTGGTGTCTGTGAAAATAGTTTCCTTCTTCAAACAATATATATCCTTCCGCTCCATAGTGCGGAAAAAACTTATCTTTCCATTTTGCAGCCGGATAGAGTTGTTCTTTTGTAAAAAAAGGAATCGCACTGCCGGGAACCAGACAGATTTTGCCGTCGCGAAAGACCCAATCCTTTCCTTCTTCATACAAATTTTCTAATGTTGCGCTTCGAACTGTTAATATACACTCCGGCTGAAACATCAGCGGCGCTTCTATCGCGCCATTTTCACCTTCCGTCATGGTTAATGACTCATTGTAAATAAAACCGGATGCCCAAAACGGCGTTAAATTATTCTTTAATTGCTCGTTCAATTCCCTACTCTCCCGTCTATTTCATGTTAATAATACATTACCATAAAATGTCGAAAAAGTAAATATATCCAGTTTAATTTGTTATACATTCAATATGCTGACAGCGTGGGCAATCCCGGGAATGCTTTCCCCCTGCTGTACCATAGTTGTACTCATCAGCGCGCCGGTTGCCGTAAACAGAATACGGTTTAATTTTTTGCTGTGAAGCAGCTGATATAAATAGCCGCAAAATGTAAGCGCCGAGCAGGCACAGCCGCTGCCGCCGGAATGCACGTCCTGCGTATCGCAGTCAAACAGCATCAAGCCGCAGTCGTTATAATTTTTAGTCATATCATATCCCGATTCGGATAACATGTCTATCACAATCGATTTTCCAATCTTTCCAAGATCGCCGGTAACAATGAGATCATAATAAGCAGGATCTCTGCCCGTGTCCTGAAAATGCCGGATGAATGTATCTGCGGCAGCGGGCGCCATTGCTGCTCCCATGTTATTGGCATCTGTAATCCCTTTGTCCATTATTTTCCCTGTTGTGATGCAGTCAATGACCGGACCATCGCCGCCGGAAGACAAAACAACACATCCGGAACCGGTTGCTGTCCATTGCGCGCTTGGAGGACGCTGTCCGCCATACTCCAGCGGAAACCGGAACTGTCTTTCTGCAGAACAGAAATGGCTGGACGTCACTGCCGCACAAGTGTCTGCATAGCCCCCATCAATGCACATTGCCGCCATGCTCATAGAAAGCGCCATGGTAGAACACGCGCCGTAAACGCCGATGAACGGGATTTCCAGCGATCTGAGCCCATAATTTGTTCCGACGCATTGATTTAATAAATCCCCTCCAAAAATGTATTCGATTTGGCCGGGAGACAGATTTGCTTTGTCTAAAGCAGTGCGAACCGCTTGTTCCATAAATTTGCTTTCCGCTTTTTCCCAGCTTTCTTCCCCCCACATGCTTTCCTGTACTATGGTATCAAAATATTGCCGGAGCGGTCCCTCCCCTTCTTTCGGTCCTGCTACGCCCGCGGCGGAAATGATTACCGGCGGCTTTGCAAATTGCACCGTTTGCTTTCCTTTTTTCTTTGTTTTGCTCATTCTCTTCGACCTTTCTTTTCCACATTTTCTTGGCGCTGCTATTGCAAGAATTGTACATCCATTTTACAGCGCCTGCATTTTCTTTTAGTATACGAAATAAAATAAAAAATATCCTAAATTTAGTTTTTAAAATGTCTTTTCTTGCCCCACTAAAACAATATAAAAAGTCAAAGGCTCCGCGCCAAAACGGCGCGGAGCCTTTGACTGCCGCATCATTTTTCTTTTTTCTTACTTCAACGGATTCTTTGCGATTTTACCGGGATTCCTCGGATATTTTGCCGGCGTTTCCTTCTTTTTACGAATGACAGCAATGGTGCGGCAAATATCAGAATCTGGCAAACAATATTTTTCTTGTTCTTCCAACGAGCCGCCCAAAACAGCAATTGCATTCTTCGCTTCGGCGATTTCTTCCATGCCGGAACTGCCCTTGTACGCCAAAAAAATTCCGCCAATTTTTACAAACGGCAAACAATATTCGGAAAGCACCGTCAAATTGGCAACTGCACGCGCAGTGGCCACATCAAAACGTTCCCGCAAATCACCTCTTGCCGCATCTTCCGCCCTGCTGTGCAGTGCCGTAGTCTCAGATAAGCCGAGTGCAGAAATTAATTCTTCTAAAAATACAACCCGTTTATTTAAAGAATCCAGCAGTAAAACCGACAGATCCGGACGCATAATTTTCAAAGGTACGCCGGGAAACCCCGCGCCGGACCCGACATCAATCACTTTTGCCCCCTCCGGAATCCATGGCAAACCGCACAGGCAGTCTGTAAAATGTTTGAGCGCAACCTCCTTCGGCTCGCAAATGGCGGTTAAATTGATTTTTTCATTCCACTCGGCAAGCAACTGCCGATAGGCCTCAAACTGCTCTAATTGTGTCTGTGAACAGGTTATTCCCATCTGCTCCAGACAGCGTTTTAAATATTCTTTCATTTTGTCCCATCCTCATTCTTTGGCGCCTTTTTACGAATTAATTTTCTGCCGACAGACTTTTTCTGCCCTGTGCTTTCCATTTTTATGCCGTTTAATTTTCCATCATCTAAATAATCTAAAAGCAGCAGCCGGATTGCTGCAACCGCCGGAACTCCGACAATCATTCCCAGCATGCCGAACAGACCGCCAAACACCAAAATGGCGAAAATAACCCAAAACGGACTGACACCAACGGAATTGCTCAAAATTTTCGGTCCCAAAATGTTCGCGTCCACCTGCTGCAAAATTAAAATAAACAGCGCCGTCCATATGGCAGAATACACATCATTAACCAAAAGCGTCACGATTACAACAGGGACTGCGCCGATAATCGGTCCAAAATACGGAATCATGTTAAACAGCATAATACAAATGCCCATCAAAAGCGCAAAGGGCACTCCCAAAACAGAAAAACCAATGATTGCAATAATACCGACAATGATAGAATCCACCGCTTTTCCAAAAAAGAACCGGTAAAAAATGGAACTAATTTCATGAATATAAAACCCTATTTTGTCCATTGTCTCCTGTTTCATAAAAATACCAAACACCTTGCGGCTCATTCGGAACAGTGAATCCCTTTCAAGCAGGGTGTAGATAGAAATGATAATCCCCATGAACCAAGATAACAGCGTGGAGGTAACTCCCTTTACGCCCTCCATATATTGTCCCCAGTCCCCGCGGAAAAAGAGCCCGTATAAATTTTCCAGAGAAATCGTCTTTATAATCTGCTCTACATCAACCATTTCCAGCAGTCCGCCCGGCTCTGCCTGCGACCGCAAAAAATCATTAATTTCCTGCATATACACCGGCAGCCTTTTCACCAGTTCTGTAATACTGGAAGAAATCCGCGGCATAAGGATGCTGATTCCCAGCGAAAGCACCAGCAGAAAAACCGCATATACAATTAAAATTGACAACCCTTTTTTGGCATTTGCAACTTTTTTGTATTTGCTAAACGCCAGCTTTCCTTCCAGCTTCCGGCAACCCGGATAGAGAAAAAATGCAATGGGAATCCCAATCAAAAAAGGCGTAAGCAATCCGATAAAATAGCGAACCGTATCAAAAACAACGGTTAAATTATCAAAGGTTTTATACACGGTGATGACCGCTACGGCAAAAACAAACGCGCCTAACCATTTTGACCAAAAATGATCCTTTCCCATCTCCGCCTCCTAATTTGCGGCAAAGCGCCGTATTCTGCTTTTTGTGTTACATGTCAGGCAAACGGACCGTCACCTGCTTTTTTATTATATCATATCGCACCTATGGAAACAAGGGATTGCCAAAATATTTCCCCAGCTTTGGAAAAAGAAAATTTTTCCCCCGCAGTTTCTTTTTTAGCTGTTTTATGCTACAATAACAATATCACGACAGGAGGCGAAAATTTATGGCAAACCGTTGGACCAATGAACAGCTTGCCGCCATTCAGACGAACGGCGCAAACCTTTTGGTCTCCGCCGCTGCCGGAAGCGGAAAAACCGCTGTGCTGGTGGAGCGGATTATACAAAAAATTACCCATCCCGAAAACCCCATCGATATCGACCGTCTGCTGGTTGTAACATTTACCAATGCCGCGGCGGCAGAAATGCGCGAACGAATCACGGCGGCGATTACGGCAAAGCTCGAGGAGAATCCGGCATCTGCCAGTCTTGCCCGCCAGCTTGTGCTGTCTGCAAAAGCGAATATTACCACCATCCACGCCTTTTGCCTTAATCTTTTGCGGACGCATTTTAACTTGGCCGGCACGGATCCAAATTTCCGAATTGCCGATAGTACCGAAAATGACCTCTTGCGTTTGGAAGCGCTGGAAGAAGCCATGGACGAGATGTATGAAGATGAAGAGTTTGCCGAACCTTTTGTCACTTTATTGGAAAACTACTCCAGTGTAAAAAAAAGGGATTCTTTTGATGCAATGGTTTTAAAAATTTATGCCTTCGTCATGAGTCTGCCCCATCCGGAACAGTGGCTTTTAAAAGCCGCAGAAAAATTTTGCTGTCCTAAAGGGAGCTTTGCCTCGTCTGCGCTGGCAGAAATGCTTTTAGGAATTGGGAAAGACAAAATATCAGAAATGGCGGATCTTTATAACGATCTGATTCAGAAAGCGCGGCTTGACAGCGGCGGGGACAATCTGGCCCTGTTTTTATCTGCCGAGCAGGAAAGTTTGCGTCATGTTTTGACGATAAACCACTATGACGAAGCCTGCCGCTGGGCATCTTCCGTGGTTTTTGCCAAGTTTCCTTCTGCTCCGAAAAACAGCGAGCCCCGCTACCGCGCCTTTATTCAATCTGCCCGCAAAAAAACAAAGGAAACTTTTTTGAAAAATATTTCAGGCGGTATTTTTCAAATTTCATCCTCAGATCAGGAAAAAAGCATGCAGATTCTGTATCCGCAGATGCGTGCGCTTTCAGCGCTGGTACTGCGCCTGATTCGCCGTTTTGACGAAAAAAAGGAAGAAAAAAACCTGCTTAATTTTAATGATTTGGAACATAAGTGCTACCGGATTTTAACCGATGCCGACGGCCAGCCAACAGAGCTTGCCCGAACAGTTGGCAATCAATTTGACGAAATTTTAATTGATGAATATCAGGATACCAGCCGCCTGCAGGAAGCCATTTTTTCCGCCATAAAAAAACCGGACAATTTATTTATGGTCGGAGATATCAAACAAAGCATATACCGTTTTCGCAATACAGACCCACTGCTTTTTCGGGAAAAAAAAGAACAATTTTCCACGGAGACAAATGCCCGAAACCGAAAGATCATTTTATCCAAAAATTTCCGCAGCCGGCCAGAAATTTTAGCCGGTATCAACGACATTTTTTTGCGGATTATGTCTCTGTCTGCAGGAGAAATAGACTACAACGAAGAGGAGATGCTCTATCCCGGCGCGCAATATCCCGAAACACCCCACCCCCTTTTCGCGGACCTTCAGCTTCATGTGCTGGACCCGCAGGACAGCAGTTTTGACGAAACAGCAGAATCGAAGGAAGAAAAAGAAGAGGAAATCCCGGCCGGGTACATAGAAATGGAAGCGCGGCTCGCCGCACAAGAAATCAGCCGTCTGATTTCTGCAAAATATCAGGTTTATACCAAACGCGGCTACCGAACCATTACTTACCGCGATATTTGTATTTTACTTCGTACGACCAAAAACTGGGCGCAGGTTTTCCTGCAAACGCTTTCCCAGGCAGGAATCCCATGCTACAGTGAAACGGGAGGCGGCTTTTTGCAAAGCTCCGAAGTGGAAGTCATGCTCGCACTTTTAAAAGTGATTGACAATCCTTATCAGGACCTGCCTCTGCTCGCCGTACTCCGTTCGCAGATTTATGCGTTTAGCACAAATGACCTTGCTAAAATTAGGATTGCGGACAAAAAAGGAAGTTTTTATGATGCGCTCTGCGCTGCCAAAGACGAGGAAAACGATTTTGGCAAACGGGTCCGTGCTTTTTTAAAACAGCTGCAGGCTTTTCGGGAGCAGGCAAAATACCTGCCGCTTTCCGAATTTATCTGGTCTTTATATCAACAAACCGGCTTTTACGAAGCGCAGGGTACTCTGCAAAATGGATTGCTGCGCCAGTCAAATCTGCGTTTATTTGCCATGCGCGCGAAAGAATATGAATCCACCAGTTTCCGCGGTTTGTATTCTTTTGTCCGGTTTATAGACAACTATCGTTCTATCGGCGGAGATTATGATGCGGCGCGTACAATCGGGGAAGAACAGGATGTTGTACGGATTATGAGCATTCATAAAAGCAAGGGCCTGGAATTTCCGGTTGTTATGCTCTGCGGCGCAGGCAAACGGATGAATCAACGGGATCTTGCAGAAAATATTTTGATTCATCCCGCTTTGGGATATGGACCGAAATTCATTGACCCAGATCTTCGGATTACTTACCCTACCGCTGTACGCGCCGTTGTAAAAGAGCAAATGCAACAGGAATTGCTCTCTGAAGAAATGCGGGTACTTTATGTAGCATTGACACGCGCAAGAGAAAAGCTGTATGTAATCGGCACCTGTGCCAATTGCCATAGGCGGCTGGAACTGCTGGCCGCCAAGACAGGAAATGAGTACAAAATTCCGGCGCACAGCGTAAAAAAAGCCAGTTCTTATCTCGATTGGTTTTTCATGGCGCTGATGGCGCACCCCGGCTGCGAGGCCCTGCGAAGCGGCATGGAACAGGAGATTCCCATTCATCCGTCCTCCAGCCCATGGCGCGCTTGGATCCATCCTTTTTCCGATCAAGCAGCGGATTTTACCGAACAAGCAAAGCAGGAACGGTTTCCGGCTGCGCAGGACGAGTTTTACAGCATACTCCGTCTGCTCCGGTTTGAATATCCTTTCCGGCAGGATGAAACACTGCCGTCTAAAATCACGGTTACCGAGCTGAAAAACAGCCGTCTGCGGGATGAAGAGAATGACGGGGTTTTCCTTTACCCCCGCCCCCGTTTTTTGCAGGAAACCCGCCCGGCTCTTTCCGGAGCTGTGCGCGGCACGGCATTTCACACGGTGATGCAAAGGCTTGCTTTTACAGAGCTTTCCGAAGAAGAATTACAAAATCAATTGCACTCCCTGGTGGAAAACCATTATCTAACGCCGCAGGAAGCCCAAAGCGTTGACCTTAAGAAAATCAGGCAGTTCTTTGCTTCTGAGGCAGGCACTTTTCTGCTGCAGGCTGACCGGGTGGAGCGAGAAGTACTGTTTGGCATACAGATTCCTGCTAAGGATGCTGTTCCGGATTATCCGGGCGACGCACAGATTATGCTGCAAGGCGTCATTGACTGTGTGATAATAAAAGACGGCAAACTTACGATTTTAGATTATAAAACCGAACAGCTTTCCTCCGCAGAAGCGATGAAAGCCAAATACCGGATCCAGCTGGATTCTTATGCGCTCGCAGCAGAAACCATTTTTCATTTGCCTGCCGTGCGCAAATGGATTTATTGGTTCAAAACCGGACAGCTTATAGACTTGTCCGGTGAAAGTATAGATTGACTCCGGTTGCGCGCCATGGTATAATAAAAAAATACTGATATGAAATCTATTTTCTATCCATACAGATGAACCAATGGAAAACAGAAAGGGTGAAACTATGAATCTGAAACAAGTCCAAAAAACGCTGGATGCTACCATTCTGTCGACGACCCCTTGGGAAGATGTCGATGTCCATTCTGCCTGCGGCTGCGACTTGATGAGTGATGTTCTGGCTTTTGTCAAGGACCAGGGAATGCTTTTGACCGGTCTTGTCAATCCGCAGGTCATCCGAACCGCAGAAATGATGGATATTCGCGTCATTGCTTTTGTCCGAGGCAAAGTTCCCAGCCAGGATATTTTAGATTTGGCGCAAAGCATGGATATGATTGTTATGACTACTTCTTACCCTCTTTACACCGCCTGCGGCATGCTGTATGAGCAGGGGCTGCCCGGGAACGTAAGAAAGGAGCAGCCATGAATAATAATATCATCACTCTGCATTATGATATTGACGGCACCAATTTTACGATTGCCGGACAGGCGTCGAGCAATATCAAAAAAGTGTTAAAACAGCTCGGTGTGGATCCTGCAATCATCCGCCGTACTGCCATTTCCATGTACGAAGGAGAAATTAATACCGTCATTCACGGCAAAGGCGGCGTGGCTGACATTTACATATCGCCGGATCAGATCCGCATCGTATTTACGGATCACGGACCGGGCATTGCCGACATTGAAAAAGCCATGCAGGAAGGGTTTTCCACTGCCAGCGCCGAAGCGCGGGAATTAGGTTTTGGCGCAGGGATGGGACTCCCGAACATGAAAAAATATGCGGATGCGCTAAACATTGAATCCACGCCCGGGGAAGGCACCACAGTAGAACTGATTATCAATATCCATTCCTGAAAACAGGAATCGGTTTAGGAGGTGGTTATCACGGCGGATAAAGTCAAACAATATTACCACTCGGTTACCTTGGACCGGGAAAAGTGCAAAGGCTGTATTAACTGCATCAAGCGCTGTCCGACAGAAGCCATCCGCGTGCGAGACGGCAAAGCAAAAATTATTAAGGAACGCTGCATTGATTGCGGCGAATGCATCCGCGTTTGTCCGCACCATGCTAAAAGCGCAGTAACGGAAACACTGGATGACATTTTTGCCTACCGTTACAAAATTGCTCTGCCTGCGCCGACGCTATACGGGCAGTTTAACCATTTAACCGACATCAATTACGTCTTAACCGGACTGAAATATCTCGGCTTTGACGATATCTATGAAGTTGCCAAAGCCACCGAAGCGATCACCGCTTATACAAAAAAACTTTTGGCAGAAGGAAAACTAAAGCGACCGGTAATTAATTCTGCCTGTCCAACAGTTACTCGGCTGATTACTGTGCGTTTTCCTAGTTTAATTCCGCACATTCTGCCGCTTATCTCCCCGATGGAAGCTGCTGCCATTGCCGCCAGAAAAGAAGCGGCACAAAAAACAAATTATAAGCCGGAAGAAATCGGTGTGTTTTTCATTTCGCCCTGTGCGGCAAAGGCAACCGAAATACGAAACCCCATCGGTCTTTCATCCTCTCCGTTAAACGGGGTTATTTCCATCAAAGAAGTTTATTTAAAGCTTTTGCCGATTTTAGGAAAACTGGAACACATTGAGCCGCTCAGCACCTGCGCTTTTGCAGGAGTCAACTGGGCGCAAAGCGGCGGGGAAATTGCCGCTCTTGCCAATGACAATTATGTTGCCGTAGACGGGATCCACCATGTGGTTCGGCTTTTAGAAGAAATTGAGGATGATGAAACGCTGGATGTGGATTTCATTGAAGCGCTTGCCTGTACCGGCGGGTGCGTAGGCGGACCTTTGACCGTGGAAAATACATTTGTAGCAAAATCTAAAATTAAAAAACTAGCGGATGAATTGAAAAAATCCGGGCAAAAAACCGCTCCGGTTGCCCTTTCAGATGAAGAATTGCGCTGGGAAGTACCTATTACCTACCGTAATGTGATGAATCTGGATGAAGACTTGTTGATTGCGATGCAAAAACTGGAAAACATGCAGGCACTTGCGCGCAATCTCCCCCAGCTCGACTGCGGTTCCTGCGGCGCCCCCAGCTGCAAAGCGCTCGCAGAAGACATTGTGCGCGGCTTTGCGGGGGAAACGGACTGCATTTATAAGCTGCGGGAAAAAGTGCGCGATCTTGCCAAACAAATGGTAGAGCTGGAGGAACAAATGCCCGGTTCTTTTAAACAAGACGAACGAGAAAGGTAGGATTAGGATGACGCTTTTGGAAATGGCAGGCCAATTGCAATTAAAAACCATTCATTGCACCGAAGAGGGCGTTTCGGTCACCGGCTGTTATATCGGTGATTTGCTTAGTCTTGTGATGTCTCGTGCACAGGAAGGTCAAGCTTGGCTTACTGTGCAAACCAACATTAACATTATCGCTGTGGCTGTGCTGACGGGCGTCTCCTGCGTCATTGTCACCGAAGGCATGGAAATTCCGGAGGAAACTGCGCAGAAAGCGGCAGAGCAAGGCGTATCCCTGTTTCATTCTGAAAAACCGTCTTACCAGCTGGCATGCGAGCTGGTGGCGCTTTTGTGAAGCTTTTCTGTGATCTGCATATCCATTCCGCTCTGTCGCCCTGCGGCGATATGGATATGACGCCAAACAACATTGTGAACATGGCTTTGCTCAAAGGGCTGGACGCCATTGCCATAACGGACCATAATGCCGTGGCAAATATTCCTGCTGTGACAGAATGCGCGAGTAAAACGCCGCTGATTGTGATTCCGGGAATGGAACTGGAAACTTCGGAAGAGGCACATTTTATTTGTCTTTTCCCTGATTTTCCCGCCGCACAGCAATTTCACCAATGGCTGTCGGGTCATTTTCTGCCGGTTGATAACCGTCCGGAGATTTTCGGCGAACAGGTCATTTTCAATGCGCAGGATGAAATTGTGGGTCATGAGCCGCATTTACTGGTTACTGCTGCAAGCTGTTCCGTTTACGAAGCTGCGCCTTTGGTTTGCAGCCTGGGCGGCGTAATTTATCCTGCCCACGTAGACAAAGAATCGTACAGTGTAATTTCCAATTTAGGATTTGTGCCTCCCGATCTTGGTTTTCAAACGGTTGAGCTTTCGCGAAGGGCAGACCCGGCCCAGACGCTTGCACGCTTTGCACACCTTGCCCCATACCGGATGATTACTGCTTCCGACGCCCACTATCTTTGGGATATTTATGAACAGGAGTGCTGCCTTGAGCTTCCGGAGCGCTCCAAAGAAGCCATTTTGCATTATCTGAAAGGGATGGATTGATTGATAGAAGTCTGGCATCAAATGCCGTTTGTCATAATTCTTTTGCATTTTGTCACTTTAATTATTGTGCTGTTCGCAGAACGCAAACGCCCGGTCAGCACGATTTCATGGGTCTTTACCTTGATTTTTCTTCCTGTTTTGGGCGTTTTGTTGTACATTTTTTTAGGCACCGCGCGCTATGTGAACGTCAAACGGAAATTTGGTAAAAAAATGCACTATGACAAAGCATACCGCAGAATTATACAGGAACAGCTGGAATTTATTGAGCAAAACCGCCCGAATTTCTGCGATCCTGCATCGCTGCCGTATCTTGATATGATTACAATGCACATTCGCACCAGCGAAAGTTTATATTCCGACGACAACAAACTGACGCTTTTACCGTCAGCCCAGGATAAATATGCGGCGTTGTTCCGTGACATCCGTGCGGCTAAAAAAACCGTAAACGTCATGTATTATATTTTCCGAAACGACCATATTGGAAATAAGCTGGTCGATCTTTTAACGCAGAAAGCAAAAGAAGGCATAGAGGTCCGCTTGATTTACGACAGTTTCGGCAACTTAAAAACGCCGGCAAAAACCTTTCGCCGCTTAAAAGCCGCCGGCGGACAGGTGATCAAATTTTTGCCGCAGCCCTTTTTAAATCTGTTGCGCGTAAACTACCGCAACCACCGTAAAATTGTCGTAATTGACGGAGAAATCGGCTATGTGGGCGGGATCAATATTGGTGATGAATATTTGGGGCTGGATAAAACCAAAACACCATGGCGCGATACGCACCTTCGTATCGAGGGAAGCAGCGTGGCAACGCTTCAGCTGCGGTTTTTGATGGATTGGCAGCATTTGACCGATGAAAAAATGGATGACCGCGCCGCGGTAAAAAAATTTTTTTCTAGCCGCAAATTTGACGGTTCATCTGCTATGCAGATTGTCTCCAGCGGTCCCGACAGTCCGGCACAGCAGATTAAATACGGCTTTATTAAAATGATGACAGGGGCGAAAAAAAGCCTGTTTATCCAAACCCCATATCTGATTCCTGACGATACGGTGCTGGACGCACTCAAAATTGCCGTAAATTCCGGCGTTGATGTGCGGGTGATGATTCCGGGAATCCCGGATAAAAAGTTTGTCTACTACGCCACTCTTTCTTACGTGGAAGAATTGCTGCAGGCGGGAATCCGCGTTTATGCCTATAACGGTTTCTTGCACAGCAAAATGGTGGTTGCTGACCATGCAATTTCCACCTTGGGAACGACAAATATGGATCTGCGCGGCTTTTCGCTTGCTTTTGAAGTTAACGCATTTATTTATGACCCGGATTTTTCCGATCAGTGCGCACAAATGTTTCTGAGAGACATTGAATGCTGCCGGGAATTGGACTTAAAATCGTTTCATAAGCGCAGTTTCTGGAGCAAAATGAAAGAATCTATATTCCGTCTGCTTTCACCGTTAATGTAAATTCTGTGCAAAATACATTGGTAAAACAAGCAAATCCCTTTTCTATTCATTCAGCTTTGCTGTTTTTGTGCTTTGCCGCGGCCGTTCATTCGGGACGCACAGGTACAGAATGAATAGCCGCCATCTCCTCGGGACGTCTAGGAGCCGTCCCCTACAAATTTTCGGTTTTTTGCTCTGTTCCCTGCCTTTGCACATCT
>CASGBM010000053.1 GCA_949299615.1 uncultured Eubacteriales bacterium
CACTGATTATTCCGAAGGACTCTGCGAAAAATTACCGCCGCAATTTTAGCAAAGAAAAACAGCCTGAATGAAACATCCAGACCGCTATACTAAGTACCAACATACTTAGTATATCATATCGGGAGGTAATTTGCAAGTGGAAAATGAATCTCTTGTTTTGTTGGCTAAGTCGGGCGATGGGACAGCGGTTGCTGATTTATACCAGTCAAACAGCGGATTGATCTATCGAGCGTGCCGCCCGTATGAGTGTGAACGTTATCCGATGGATGATCTGCTGCAGGAAGCTTTTTTCCCTTTCATTCGCGCTGTAAAAGTATTTGATCCGGACAGCGGCCACAGCTTCAGTACATATTTAGTCCATGCTGTGAAATGGTATTTTAGCCGATATGTGAAGCAGGACAAAAACAGGCGCGATCTGTATATTTTAGACGCTCCGACAAGCAAAGACGAGGCGGACGGCGCAACGGTAGGGGAATTGATTGCAGACGAAGCGGCGGAGTTTACCGAAGATATTCAACACAAGGTTGACATGGACAGGCTTCCCGGTATTGTTTTAGAAGCACTTGAAAACTGTTACAAAGACCACGAGCGAGCGCAAAAACATTATGATGTTATCGTGGCGTATTACTTGCAAGGCATGACATACAAGCAAATAGCGCAAGAAATAGGGTGCTCTCTGGATTATGTCAGGCAAATGTTACAGTATGCACTGCGGACGTTAAGACACCCGAGAAACAAAAAAATATATGCCTATCGTGATGATGTTATCAGTGAATCATACCGTCATGGCGGGATTACAGAATTTAAAAATACTTTCACCAGCTCTACAGAATGGGCGGTGATGAAATTAAACAGGGAGGAATCAAAATGAAAAAAGAGGAACTAATGGCACTGGGGTTAGATACGGAGACAATTAAACAGATTCAGAAAATTCATGGTAATGATATGCAAAGGTACAAGAAAAAAATAGAGATGGGCGGAGCGATTGACCTGGCAAAACTTCGCGGCGCTATTATTAATATGATTCCTATGCTAAATGAGCGGGAAAGCCTGCGGAGGATTTTATCGGACATTACATATTTATACTATAAAGAGACCAAAACGAGGATGGCCAAAGAGAGGGAGAGGGAAGACGTGTCATATTATATTGAGTGTGAAAAGTGCGGCGCAAAGCTTGATCCGGGCGAGAAATGCGACTATGAATGGCAAAATGAGAACGCAGAGACGATGACAGAAGATAAAAAAGAGGAGGAATCAAAATGATGAATTTAGAACAAGAAAAATCGCCCCGTCCGGCTGCCACCGGGCGAGACGATAAGGCTGTACAAAATCAGTTACATTGTAACATTTTTGGCAGGGAAAGTCAAGCATTGATTCAAATTTTAGGACAGGAACATATATGCGAAATGCTTTATAGAAAGAAGCTAGAAGACGAAATCGCAGGATTTGCCGAACAAACTGAGGAAGTGCGCAAAGCGGCAAATGACTTTGCACAGGCAATGTATGGATTGTGCAAAATTACAGATTGTAAGTTATTGAATGAAATTGATGAATATGACGCTGCGTATGGTGCGGCGAATGAAAAGCAGGGTTTTTATTACGGCGCACGCTATATGCTTAATTTTATTTTTGGTGGTGAATTATTTGAAAATTAGGATTACATACCAGAGGGAAGGGGAACTGGAAGAAGCGCTTTATACACCGCTGATTGAGTATATTAAGAGAGGAAATAAGTTGCGCAAAAGTGACCGTTACAAGCCGTTTAAACACGCATATATAAGCATTAGAAACAAGAGCGAAAACACAAAATAGGCGGTTTTACTTGACTTATACCCCTATATATGGTATAATAAAGGCAAGTAAATAGGCACGAGTACCGCCCAATATGGGTTAGCTGTAAAGGCATGGGAAAAGATATATTTCTTTCTCGTGCCTTTTTTCTGTATTTAGTCTAACTCTGGACGTTAATAGGAGGTTTAATCATGGAAGAAAAAAAGATGAACACAGCTAATATCAACTCCAACCCGGAGGGAACAGGGGAAAGCACAGACGAAAAGAAGATGTTCACACAAGAAGAAGTGAACCGCATTGTATCGGAACGGCTGCAAAGGGAAAAGGCAAAAGCCGAACCGAGCGAACAGGAAACGCGTGAAGCTGATTTGACACGAAGGGAAAACCGCATGACTTGCCGGGAATTTTTGATTGAAAATAACTATATGAGTGAATTACTTGATATATTGGACACATCAGACATTGACAAGTTTAAAGAAGCTGTCACGAAACTTTCAAATATTCTGCCCGGTATTGAAGTAGGTAAACCAGTACCAAGGCTTACCACACCTATGAAAAGCGGTATTTCAAAAAGTGATCCGATCGCCAACGCGTTCAAATTAAAATGAAAGGAAGTTTTGAACTATGGCAATTGATTTATCAACAAAATTTTTACCGTATGTTGATGAAATGTTTACAACGGAGAGCAAAAAAAGCCTTTTAACTAATCAGGACTATGACTGGACAGGGGCGCATACTGTAAAGGTGTATAAGGTCAGCACATCCACCATGAACGATTACGACCGTGCCGGTACAAAGGTCGGTGTTACTACCGGCGAAGCAGGTACAGTTGTATGGTCGAGATATGGGGCAGTAGCAGGACTTGACGCAACCACCGAGGAAATGACCTTAACAAAAGACCGTTCCTTTACATTCGCCATTGATAAGCTTGACGAGGACGAAACAGAACAGCAGCTTGCCGCCGCGTCAGCTTTGGCAAGACAAACAAGGCAAGTTGTAATTCCGGAGGTTGACACTTACGTTTATAATGTTATGTGTACCAATGCCGGAGGAACAGAAACCGCGGCTTTGACAGCCGATAATATTTATGATAGCATTCTAGCCGGCAATGAAGCATTAGACAATGCGCAAGTGCCGGAAACAGACCGCATTCTTGTTGTAACCCCTGCAACCTATACTCTTATGAAGCAGAGTGCGGATATCGCAATGGACACCGATATAGGAAACGATATGCGCATTAAGGGGGTTATCGCAATGATTGACGGCTGCGCCGTTATAAAAGTACCGGCTAACCGTCTGCCGTCCGGTTTTGGCTTTATGATCGCACACCCGTCTGCAACCGTCGCGCCGACCAAGTTAGAAGATTATAAAATACACCAAGATCCGCCGGGAATTTCCGGATCGTTGGTCGAGGGAAGAATATGCTATGATGCATTTGTTTTGGATAATAAAGAGGACGCTATTTATTATCATTCCATTTCATAAATACTAGCATGAGGGGCGCGGCTTTATCCTGCGCCCTTTTCTTATAATGGGGGTATCTAAACATGGATAGAATAGACAGATTGATAGAGGACACAAAAAGGCGCGGTAAAACAAAGTCTATTGTTTCTATTATCACGCTAAACGATAATAAGTGGTTAGAGAATACATCTATATGGAATCAAGCCAAAGGCACGACACGCGATATAAAAAGAGAGTGGAACTCGTTACAAAACGCGCTTGATTGTATCACGCAAGAAATAAACCGGTACGGAATACCGAATAAGTCTGTAACACTTATTATTGACGATATATAAAAAGGGGTGTTAATAAATGGGCAAGCCAAAAGGCAGAAAGTCGTTGAAGCTTTCAACCGGTAACGATGTGCGCCGCGCAATCTCCAGAGTGGCAAACATGGTTATAAATGGAGAGCTTGACCCGAAATCAGCTAATACAATTTTATATGCTTGTAACATATCATTGTCAGCAATCCGAACCGATGAACAGCAAAAGAAAATTGATGAACTAGAAAGGATTTTATACAATACTGATTTATAAAAATAAACGACTTTAAAAAAATATCTGTGCAATAAAGTGTGCAATAAACGCATAAACCCAAATAACAGAAAACATAAAAAGAACCGCCTAACCCTATCGGTTAAGCGGTTTTTATGTGGTACACCATCAGGGACTCGAACCCTGGACACCCTGATTAAGAGTCAGGTGCTCTACCAGCTGAGCTAATGGTGCAAATAATGGAGCTAACGACGGGAGTCGAACCCGTGACCTCATCCTTACCAAGGATGCGCTCTGCCTACTGAGCTACGTCAGCAACCATGTGCATAAGACACGAATTATATTTTACCATATCCTGCTTGTTTTGTAAAGTGTTTTATAAAAAAAAATATAATTTGGGATTGCGCGTAGAAAAGAAGAGAGAAAAGATCTGCGCAATCTGTTTTTGTTAAAAAATATGCGTTTAGGTCTTTACAAACTTTAAAAAATTGTATATAATAAATTTGCATTTTGGCAGAGTAGGTTTTGATGCGTTAAGTGACAGTTGGACGGGAAGTTGCCACTGTACGAAAAGAGTATGCCCAGTGTGCACTCTTGCGGTATCATTACTGCATTCCGCTGCCACGAAAAGAGCGAATATTTTTGCATATCCTTCTCTTTTGTGGCAAAATTTTAAGGAAGGATGTGTTTTTTTATGCCAAAACAATTTTTAAAAACCAAAACTTTAGTTATGGTCGCGATGTTTATTTCCCTCGAAATCGTCATTACACGGTTTATCGCGATCCAAACGCCGATTACACGGATCGGGTTCGGCTTTATCCCCACCTCTTTGTGTTCCATGCTGTTTGGCCCATATGTTGGGGCGGTGTCCGCTTTTTTGGCAGATTTTCTCGGTATGGTTGTAAATTCGAGGGGGATGGCATATTTTCCGGGATTTGGCCTTTCGGCTGCGCTTTATGGGTTTGGTTATGGTTTGTTTTTGCATGGTCATGCGAAAACGTTTAAGCGGATTATTCCCTGTGTTGTGCTGGAAGAACTTGTGGTTGGGATCGGCTTGGGAACCTTGTGGCTTATGATAATTACGCCGACAGCGCCGCTTGCCATCTTGCTGGCGAGAATTCCTCAATCTCTTTTAATGGCACCAATCAAAATTATTATGATCAAATTGGCTTGGGAATATGTAGGAAAACAGATAGAAAATAAAGTAAGTTACGCTCTTCACAGCTAATATGCCGCGCGGGGCGCAGGAAGGGAAGCATTTATGTTTGCATATCTAGATAACAGCGCGACAACCCGCCCGTTTGATGAAGTGACGGAAAAAATGACGCAGATTAATTCACAAATATATGGCAATCCATCGTCTTTACATTCTCTTGGAATGGAAGCAGAAAAAATTATTAAAGAAGCAAAAGATGCAGCGATGCAGGCGGTTGGGGCAAAAAAAGGAAAATTTATTTTTACCTCCGGCGGGACAGAAGCGGATAACCTTGCTATTTTGGGGACGCTTTATTCTGGGCTTAAGCGCCGACCGAAGCTAGTCACAACGAAGATGGAACATCCGGCGGTTTTAGAGCCTTGCGCGCATTTAGCGCGGCTAGGCGCGGACTGCCGATATGTCGGCGTGGATACGGATGGCTGTGTGGATTTAGACGAGCTGGAGCAAAGCTTAGAGCCGGATACGGCTCTGGTTAGTGTTATGCTGGTGAATAATGAGGTTGGAAGCATTCAGCCGATTTTGAAAATCGCAAAAATGGTACGCCGAATCTGTGCAGACGCCCTTTTTCATGTGGATGCCGTGCAGGGATTTGGAAAAATACCGATTGATGTAGAAAAGCTCGATGTGGATCTTTTAACGATAAGCGGGCATAAAATTAATGGGCCCAAAGGGATCGGAGGCCTTTTTGTGCGGCACCCGAATCGTTTAAAACCCATTATTTTCGGCGGCCATCAGGAAGAAAATTTCCGCTCAGGAACGCAAAATACACCGGCGATCGGCGGCTTTATGACAGCTATTTGCAAAAGTACCGTTGAACTTGCGCAAGAAAACAACCGGCTGTGCCATCTACGCGACCGTTTGCTTGACGCTTTGCGTCAGATTCCCGATTGTAAGATAAACGGCGGAGACAGAGTCTGTTCTGCGCCGCATATTGTAAATGTAAGTTTTAAAAATGTTAAATCAGAAGTGCTGCTGCATAGTCTGGAGCGGTGCGGGGTGTTTGTCTCGACTGGATCCGCTTGTTCCAGCAATAAGCCGGCGCTGAGCCCTGTACTATTGGCAATGGGACTGCGCCGTGAGGAGATCGACAGTGCGATTCGAATAAGTTTGGGCGCAGATAATACTGAAGAACAAATGGATTATGCTGTGCAAGTGATCCGGGAAGAAGTAGAGCAATTGCGAGAATTATTCTTGTAGGGGACGGCGCCTCGACGTCCCGTTGCATATATTTGCAGTATGGTGAAAAATCAGCGGTGCGTCTGGGAGCTGCACCCTACGGAGAGTGTGTAAATGGAAATGAAAATAAGATGAGTATCATGATAAAAGATTATAAAAAAAGCAGACAGGCAAAGCATTCTTTGCCTGTCTGCTTTTTTTATATTAATTTCGTTTTAAGCGGGATCAGATGAAGAAAAGGACTGTTTTTCGCCGCATTTTTTACAGGCAGTAGAAAACTTGGAATTCGAAGTTTGGCAATTGGGGCAGATCCACCCGTCTTCGCCCTGACGGGAAGCCAGCTTTGCTTTTTCCTCATCAGATAAATACAGAGCCAAATGAATGTTTTCCAGCTCTGCCAAGATGGACCCGAGGACAAGAAACAGCACGCCGATTACCGCTCCGCCGATCCAGCAGGCAAACATTACGCCAAAACCAAAACCACCAAAAGAAAATTTAGTTATCAGCCCTAAAATAATTCCCAAAACAACCCCAAAGCCAATCACTGCACTGCCGAGGTTTTGAACGCTGTCACTTTTCATGGAACTCCCTCCTTTTCTATATTCTAACACAGTTTTGTACGGCGGTCAAGTTGTCTTCGGCCGTTTCCACATCAATACTTTCTGCAAAAACCGTAATTGCAGAAGCAGCCGATACGATAACGCATACTCCGGTTCCCCTTTGCGGCATAGATACAACCAACATCGCTTGCCGTATTATGACATATCGGGACAAAAAACGCAAGGAAAAAACGAAACAAAAAAATGACCATCCTCTTAAAAATAAAGTTTTTGAAAAAAATTTTGGAAAACAGTACCATTCTGCCTCAAAATAGATTATAATAAAAGAAGAGTGCAGTAAATAAAATGAAGAAACTTTGGTTTGATAAATAAGAATATAAAGGAAAAGGATTAATTAATCAAATGGAAAAATTAATTACGCTGGAAGATATTCGAAAAAACAAGGATATTCGTACGTATATGGAACGGGGAAACGATGTGCTTCGCGCCAAGGGCTTTACGGAGCATTCGTTTATTCATGCAGAATTAGTTGCGAAAAATGCGTCAGAAATTTTAAAAACGCTTGGTTATGGAGAAAGGGATCAGGAGCTTGCTAAAATTGCGGGCTATATGCACGACATCGGCAATGTGGTAAACCGCGACGATCATGCCCAAAGCGGGGCAATTATTGCATTTCGCCTGCTGTCGCAAATGGGGATGGACGCAGACGAAGTTGCGATTGTTATGTCCGCTATCGGAAACCATGACGAAGGCAGCGGCACACCGGTGCACCCGGTTTCTGCGGCGTTGATTTTGGCAGATAAATCGGATGTTCGCCGTTCGCGCGTGCGCAGCAAGGACATTGGGAATTTTGACATTCATGACCGGGTGAATTATTCTGTGACGCGCTCTGATGTGCTGGTGGACAACCAAAGCGGAGAGATTACTCTTAAAATAGATATTGATCCGGAGCTGAGCTCTATTATGGACTATTTTGAAATTTTTTTAGAACGCATGGTGATGAACCGCCGCGCGGCGGCTCTTTTAAACATGAAATTTTGTCTGGTAATAAACGGCACAAAATTGCTGTAGGCAAGGATATAAAACGGCGGCTCGCGGGAGACCGCTTTTCTGTTTTATGGAATTGGCCGGAGGGAAAAGAGGGAGAATGAGTTGCGAAAGGTTATTGAATATCTAAAGCCCCAGTTTGCCTGGATGTGTTTTGGAATTTCCATTAAATTTGTCGGGACGATTATGGATTTGGTAATCCCGTGGATTTTGGCGCATCTTTTAGACGTGGTTGTCCCAACAGAAGATCACGGCGCGATTTTTCTGTGGGGCGGGGCAATGCTTTTGAGCGCGGTTTTGGCGCTCGTGACCAACATTATTGCAAACCGGATTGCCTCTTTGGTGGCGCGTGATACCGTGCGGTCGCTTCGGCATGATTTATTTTCTAAAATTTGTTTGCTTTCCTGCCATCAGACGGACGAATTTACTATCCCGTCGCTGGAATCGCGCATGACTTCGGACACTTATAATATCCATCAAATGCTGAACATGATGCAGCGCATGGGCGTACGTGCGCCGATTTTGCTTCTGGGAGGGATAGGAATCACCCTGATGATGGAGCCGGTTCTCACCTTAACTCTGATCGGCACACTGCCGCTTTTGGCTCTTGTGGTGTGGTGGGTCTCTAAAAAAGGAATTCCCCTTTATACCAAACTGCAGCAATCCATTGACCGTATGGTGCGTACCGTTCGTGAAAATATTACTGGCATCCGCGTGATTAAAGCGCTTTCGAAAACTGAGTATGAAAAAAAACGGTTTGACGATGCCAATCAAAATGTGGTAGCGTGTGAGAAAAAAGCGGGGATTACCATGGCGCTGACCAACCCGGCAATGAATTTGCTGCTCAATATAGGGCTGACCTTGGTCATTTTAGTGGGTGCATACCGTGTGAATGCCGGCGTTACCCAACCGGGTACGATTATCGCATTTTTAACTTATTTTACTATTATTCTAAATGCGCTGATGGCGATTACCAGAATATTTGTGATGTATTCCAAAGGCAGTG
This sequence comes from uncultured Eubacteriales bacterium, assembly GCA_949299615.1. Classification (GTDB taxonomy): domain Bacteria; phylum Bacillota; class Clostridia; order UBA1381; family UBA9506; genus RGIG1666. The sequence continues at coordinate 8,795 of CASGBM010000053.1, forward strand.
CGTCTGCCCAGAGAATTTGCGCAGTTTTGGACGCGCCGGTTGATTTGAAGGTCATAGAAAAAGAGCCGCTAAAGGAAGTGCTGAAGGAAACGGAAACGACGGATAACCGCTTGTTTTATGGTGTTCAAGAACAGGAAAAACCGCCGCACATCTGTTTTTATCATGTCAATTTTTCCTATTATAAGAAAAAAGAAAATGTGTCGGACATCCATTTTGCGATTCGCCGCGGAGAAACTCTGGGAATTATCGGCGCAACCGGAAGCGGAAAAAGCACTATAATCCGTCTTTTGATGCGGCTTTATGATGTGGACTGCGGCGGCGTGTACATCGATGGCAAAGACGTGCGCGCGATGGAGCCAGACGAGCTGCACCGGAAATTTGGTGTGGTGTTTCAAAACGATATTCTATTTGCAGATACTATCTATGAAAACATTGCGTTTGGAAGAGATATCAGCAAAGAGGAAGCGGCGCGCGCGGCAAGGTGCGCGCAGGCAGGAGAGTTTATCGACGCGCTTTCTGATGGGCTTGACCATATGCTGACGGCAAAGGGGACAAACCTTTCCGGAGGGCAAAAACAGCGGGTGCTGCTTGCGCGCGCTTTGGCAGGAAAGCCGGAAATTATTGTTCTGGATGATTCTTCCAGCGCGCTCGACTATAAAACAGATTCTCTTCTGCGGCAGGCGATCCGTGAAGAGTATCACGGCGTGACAACGGTCATTATTGCGCAGAGAGTCAGCTCCATTCGCCATGCGGATCACATTCTGGTTTTAGAGGCAGGACAGGAAATCGGTTACGGTACGCACGAAGAGCTCATACGCACCTGCGAGGTTTACCGGCAAATCAGCCATTCTCAGATGGGAGGCGGTCAAGATGCGTAGTCCGGGTATGGGGATGCACAGCCAGAGAGTACAGGAAAAGCCCAAAGACAGAAAAAAAGTACTGCTTCGGCTGGGAAAATATTTGCTGGAGCATAAATGGCTGGTGCTTTTAGCACTTATATTGACAACTGCCAGTAATTTTTTGGCCTTAGTAGGACCGGCACTGGCTGGGAAAGCGGTTGACGCCATCGGGACGCAGGCGGGCGGAGTCGATTTTCCGACCGTGTTCCGGTATTGTTTTTTCATGCTGGTTTTTTATGCCGCCTCTTCTTTCATGGCATATCTTCTGTCCATTGTCATGATTCATTTCAGCCAGAAAATAGTCTACCAAATGCGCAAGGATATTTTTCATAAATTGGCAGAACTGCCGGTGCGATTCTTTGACGGGCATGCCATCGGCGACATCATCAGCCGCATTTCGTATGACGTAGATACGGTCAATGCGTCGCTGTCAAACGATTTGCTCCAAATTTGCACCAGCGCCATTACGGTTGTGGGTTCACTCACCATGATGATTTTCATTTCGCCCGTTTTGGTGCTGGTCTTTGCGGTGACGGTACCGGCGTCCATTTTTTTGACCAAATATATGACGGGAAAGGTGCGGCCGCTGTTTCGCAAACGTTCCGGCAAGCTGGGAGAGTTAAACGGATATGTGGAAGAAATTTTAACCGGTCACCGCACAACGAAGGCATATCACCGGGAAGAAGTGATGACAAACCGCTTTGAAGAGCGAAACCAAGATGCGGCAAAAGCATACTACGAAGCGGATTATTATGGAAGCATGGTGGGGCCGAGCGTAAATTTCATTAATAATTTGTCGCTGGTTTTTGTCAGCGTGTTCGGCGCGCTTTTGTATCTTGCCGGCGGGATTAGTTTGGGCAACTTGTCTTCTTTTGTGCTGTATTCGCGCAAATTTTCCGGGCCGATCAATGAAATGGCAAATATTTTAAGCGAACTGCAATCAGCATGCGCGGCGGCAGAACGGGTTTTCCGGCTGATTGACGAAGAGCCGGAGCCTGCGGATTCTTTGGGGGCAAAAGAGCTTTGTGATGTGCGCGGCGATGTAGAAATGCGTCATGTTGTCTTTGGCTATGATCCGGATAAAATTATTTTGCACGGGTTAAACCTAAGCGCGCCGAAGGGCAAATTAATCGCCATTGTCGGGCCGACGGGAGCCGGCAAAACGACCATTGTAAATTTACTCATGCGTTTTTATGACCCGAAAAGCGGCGAAATTTTAGTGGATCAAAATGAGATTCGATCAGTTACGCGCAGCAGCCTGCGCCGGTCTTTTGCCATGGTACTTCAGGACACTTGGCTCTTTCACGGAACGATTTTTGAAAATTTGACCTACGGAAGCAAAGAGACAAGCTTAGAAGAAGTTGTGCGTGCGGCGCGCGCCGCTAACATTCATGACTATATCATGAGCCTGCCGAATCAGTATGATACCGTGCTGGATGAAAACGGGATGAATATTTCCCAGGGGCAAAAACAGCTTTTAACCATTGCGCGCGCCATGCTGCTTCATGCCAATATGCTGATTTTAGATGAAGCGACCAGCAACGTAGACACCAGAACAGAACAGCAGATACAGGCGGCAATGCAGGATTTAATGCAGGGAAAAACCTGTTTCGTCATTGCGCACAGGCTCTCTACGATTCAAAATGCGGACGAGATTTTAGTTGTGATGGGCGGCGAAATTATCGAGCGGGGAACGCATGAGCAGTTGCTTTTGCAAAATGGAAAATATGCCGAGCTTTACCGTTCCCAGTTTCACTAAAATATTACGCAAGATATAATAAAAATTGGAGGAGAATTATGGAGATTTGGCTTGGGGTACTGCTTCCGTTTTTAGGAACGGCTGCCGGTGCGGCATGTGTCTTTTTTTTGAAAAATGATTTAAAACCATTGGTGCAAAAAAGCCTGCTTGGGTTTGCGTCCGGGGTTATGGTGGCGGCATCGGTATGGTCGCTTTTAATTCCGGCGATGGATCAAAGCGAGCAAATGGGAAAATTTGCATTTCTCCCGGCGGTGATTGGTTTTTTACTGGGCATTCTCTTTTTGCTGGCGCTGGACCGCTTGATTCCCCACCTGCATTTAGGAGGCAGCGAGGAAGGTCCGAAACGCAGCTTGAAGCGGACAACCATGCTTGTATTGGCTGTCACTATGCACAATATCCCAGAGGGGCTTGCGGCTGGCGTGGTGTTCGCCGGGGTGTTATCCGGCGAGGCGCAGATGACCATTGCCGGCGCAATGGCGCTTTCCATTGGAATCGCAGTGCAAAATTTCCCCGAGGGAGCAATCATATCTCTGCCGCTGAAGAGTGAGGGAACCGGCCGGGCAAAAGCGTTTTTATACGGTGCGCTGTCCGGCATTGTAGAGCCGGTTGCGGCGGCCGTTATGATACTTCTTGCACAATATCTTTCGCCGGCGCTTCCGTACCTTTTAGCATTTGCCGCCGGAGCCATGATTTATGTCGTGGTGGAGGAACTGATTCCCGAAGCGTCGGCCGGGCAGCACAGCAATATCGCAACCATCGGTTTTGCGCTGGGTTTTGCCCTGATGATGATTTTGGACGTTGCGTTGGGGTAAAGGAAATAGGAAAAACAGACGGTATATCGGTTGTGAGGCAAAAAGGAGCGGATACGAGATGTTGGAAGTATTATTTAGTGAAAATGCCAAGAGAAGCATGGCTATTTCGATGGGGAAGAATACCTGCGCCTGCGCTACGAGCAGTGTAATTATTACAAATATCGGCGGGAAAAAGCCGACGAAAAAAGAAATTCGAGCGGCGCAAAAAGAAGCAGAAGAACGGGAAAAGCGAAACTGGCAGGATGCCGTACCGTTAAAAGGCGATCGAAGAGACATTTTTTGTTTTCCTCTGCTGCTTAGTGTGGGCGAGATTTGCGAGGACGGCATTGGGGAGCAACGAAAAAAAGCAATGCTTCAATTGCTTCGCACGGATCCGCACATTTCAGAGAAGGAAGTAGAGAAGTGGCTGGAAACTTCCCGCAAAAATCTTGCGCAGTTTTTGGAGCGCATGGCAGGCGGAGAGCCTGTGCGCATATGGAGCAGCGCGAACCCGGATGATGCGTGCGGAATTTGCTGGCTTATGGAGCAGATACGCCCGATGGGGTTTGAAACATGTGACATCACGCTGGTGAAGCTTCCGGAGTTTGAAGAAAGAGCGGACGGCGTTGTGCAAAGGTACACCAGCTGGGGTGAAATCGAGCCGCACCAATGGGGCAGGATGGCGCTTTCAGGCAAACGGCTGCCGGCTTTTTTGCTTCGTGCAATGGTAGACCGGTGGAAGATGCTGCAGGCGGAAAATGCGCCGCTTCGCGCCGTGATCAACGGTCAGTTGGTCAGCGCACCGGATACGCTGTATGATGACTTTATCAAGCGGGAAATTTTTGCACAAGCAAAAGAATTTATGCAGGCAGAGGTCATCGGCAGAGTTTTGGGGAAATATCAGCTGGGAATCGGCGACAGCTGGGTGGCTCTTCGAATGGAACAGATGATTCAAAACGGAATCTTAGAGCCGGTAACGCAAGCCGCAAGCAAGGAACCCATTTACCGTAGAATCTTGCGCAAGTGTAAAAATGAACAGAACGATAAAAATAAAAGCAGGGCATGAAAGCGGTTTCAAACTTTCATGCCCTGTTTTTTGAGTAACGAAAACCACGTGCTATGCGCGTGGTTCAAAAAAGCTTTTAGCTATGAGTGGAAAATAAAAACCTCCT
>CASGBM010000054.1 GCA_949299615.1 uncultured Eubacteriales bacterium
GGTACACGCCCACGAAAACCGCATATTTAAGTACAGAGGGGTTTCCCCTCTGACAACTCCCCATAATTGCGAAAAGATAGGTTTATCTACAGTCTGAAACCGCAGCTTATGCTGCGGTTTTACTGGTATATTATAAATCATTCTTTTTTTGCATTACAACGGAAACCCAATCACCTTTTTTTCGTATTTTTAAAATATTAAAACAGCTGTTTTGATAACATTCTAAGACATCGTCTTTTCGGTCGGTGATGATGCCGGATGTAATATAAATTCCTCCCGGCTTTATGAAACTCGGCACAATCTTTGATAAAGCAATAATGACATCTGCCACAATATTAGCGACGACAATATCATATTTCTGGCTGGATATTTTCTCAATCAATGCCGCATCCTCTAAAACATTGCCTGAAAATGTGTGGTATATATTGTCTGAAATTCCGTTGCGTGCTGCATTTTGGCAGGCAATTTCCACCGCATTGGGATCTATGTCAACAGCAGTAGCATCCCGCGCCCCTAAAAGAAGGGCTATGATGGACAATATCCCACTGCCGCATCCCAAATCTAAAAGACAAGTTTCATTGGTTATGTATTGTTCTAACTCCTCAATACAAAGCTGTGTTGTTTGGTGGGAACCGGTCCCAAAGCTCATGCCGGGATTTACTGTAAAAACGGTTCGGCCCGTGTCAGCAGGCAGTGTCTCCCATTCCGGAAGCACTAAAATCTTCTCCCCCACCGCCAGAGGTTTAAAATATTGTTTCCAATTATTTTCCCAATCTTCTTCTTTCATATTTTCAAGCGAAATTTCCAGCCTGCCAAATGAGCCGGAAACATCCATCGCTTTTAACTGCTGTAAGCTCGCTCGAACGCTCTGCAGCATTTCATTTCCGGAAGCGTTGGCGCTCAAATATATTTTAACTTTTGTTTCGCCGCTCATCCTGCGGGTCAAATCTTCATCAACATAATCCCAGCTTCGGCGGTTTTCTTCCAGAAAAGACTGAAAATCGCTTTCGTCCTCAATTTCAATTCCATTGATACCCAATTGATACAAGCGGCCGCTGACCGGTTCTATCCCCTCTGTTGTGGTATAAATGGTTACTTGCATCCAGCCCATGTCGGCTCCCCCTAAGCTAAGTTAAGCATATGACTCACCACATCATACATTTCATTTTTTTCACAAGCAGTTGTAAAAATAACCGGTTTTTCCCGTAATCCAGCCAAACTGTCAGGAATTAATAAATCCGCAGTTTTTGCCAACTCATCCAAAAGGTCAAACGGATCCTTTCCTTTGACAGAATCCTCTCCGCATATCGCGGTAAGAACGCTGTCACAAAACTTAAACGGACTAGCTGTGGAAACAATTACCGTTTTCGTCGCATCTCCCGTTTCTTTCCGATATTTTTCATATACCCCTTTTGCTACAGCCGTATGCGTATCCATCACATACCCGTATTGACGGTTTACCTCACAAATATTTGCAAATGTTTCCGCATCGTCGCAAAAACCGCCCCAAAATATCTCTTTTATTCTAGCTTTTGTAAGTTCAGGCACCTCATAACGCCCTGTTTCCTTTAGTTCCTGCATCCATTGCGCAATTCTCGCACCATCACAACCGGTGGCGTGATAGAGAAAACGTTCCAGATTGCTGGAAATTAAAATGTCCATAGACGGCGAAGCTGTTGTTTTAAACTCGCGGTTTTTATCATAAATTCCTGTATTAATAAAATCCGTCAGCACGTTGTTTTCATTAGAAGCACAGATTAATTTATGAATCGGCAAACCCATCTCTTTGGCGTAATACGCCGCAAGAATATTGCCAAAATTTCCGGTAGGCACAACAAAATTTACCGGATCGCCTAAACGGATTTCATTATTTTTCAGCAAACTTGCGTAAGATGAAAAATAATACACAATCTGCGGCACCAACCGGCCCCAATTGATCGAATTTGCGCTGGAAAGCATAAAATTATTGCGCGCCAATATTTCAGCATATTCTTTATCTGAAAAAATCTGCTTTACGCCGTTTTGTGCATCGTCAAAGTTTCCGCGCACGGCAGCAACATCTACATTATTTCCTTCCTGTGTTACCATTTGGCGCTTTTGCACATCGCTTACGCCGTCCGCCGGATAAAACACAATAATCCGTGTGCCTTCCACATCGCGGAAGCCCTCAAGGGCAGCCTTTCCCGTATCTCCGGAAGTGGCAACTAAAATTACAACTTCTTTAGATTCTCCGGTTTTCTCAATTGAGCGCAGCAAAAGATGCGGCAGAATTTGAAGCGCCATATCTTTAAAGGCACAGGTTGGTCCGTGCCACAGCTCCAAATAATATACATCAGACTCCAGCTTATAAAGCGGCGCAATCTCAACTGATTCAAATTTTTCTTTTGTGTATGCCCGATCCACACAAAGTTTTACTTCTTCCGGTGTAAAATCTGTTAAAAACCGGGTTAAAATATTGATTGCACGCTCGTTATAGTTTAAAGGAGCAAGCGAAGCAATTTCCTCTAACGCAAGGCGCGGTATTTGCTCCGGAACATACAGCCCGCCATCAGCCGCCAGACCTGTTTTAATTGCAAACGCCGACGGAACGCGGACCTCTTTGCTCCTCGTACTTTGATATTGCATGATCTAACCTCCAAAATAATGCCGTTAAATTACATTCAGCCAATAATAGCCTTAGTATATCATAAGCCCAGCTTTTTTTCAAGACTTGCTTTTTCATTTTCATAACCGGGTTTTCCCAAAAGTGCAAACATATTCTTTTTGTACGCCTCCACCCCGGGCTGATTAAATGGATTTACGCCTAAAACATACCCGCTGATGCCGCAGGCGCGTTCAAATAAATAAACGAGTTGTCCGAAATAATATTCGTTCAATTCGGGAATGTTAATAATCAAATTGGGCACCCCGCCGTCATTGTGCGCCAGCACAGTCCCCTGGAACGCTTTATGGTTCACTTCGTCCATCGTTTTGCCCGACAGAAAATTCAAACCGTCCAAATTCTCAGGATCCGTATCCATGGTAATATCTTGCTTTGGCTTTTCCACATTTAAAACCGTCTCAAAAATATTGCGCAGGCCTTCTTGAATATATTGCCCCATAGAATGCAAATCCGTAGAAAAATCAACCGCCGCGGGGAAAATCCCCTTCTGGTCTTTTCCTTCACTTTCACCGAAAAGCTGTTTCCACCATTCTCCAAAATAATGCAGGCGCGGTTCATAATTTACCATAATTTCCGTTGTCTTGCCTTTTCGGTACAGCGCATTGCGGACAGCCGCATACTGGTAACATATATTGCTGTCCAGATCGCAGACAGCATATTCTTCCCGTGCATCCTGCGCGCCTTTCATAATCAGCTCAATATCCGCTCCGCACACCGCAATCGGGAGCAGACCAACGGCAGTTAAAACGGAATAACGCCCGCCGACATCATCCGGAATGACAAATGTTTCATACCCTTCCTGATCTGCAAGCTGTTTTAATGCGCCGCGCTGTTTATCCGTTGTTGCATATATTCTGCTTTTAGCGCCGTCTTTTCCATATTTCTTTTCCAGCAATTCCTTAAAAATACGAAATGCGATTGCCGGTTCTGTTGTGGTTCCTGATTTGGAAATCACATTAACGGAAATATCCATATCTTTTACCATTTCACAAAGTTCCGCAAGGTAAGTTGAACTGATGGAGTTTCCTGCAAAAAGAATCTGCGGCGTTTTGCGCTTATCTTTCGGCAAAACATTATAAAAAGAATGGGTCAGGATTTCAATGGCAGCACGGGCGCCAAGATACGATCCGCCAATACCAATCACAATCAAAACATCAGAGTCCCGTTTAATTTTTTCCGCTGCTTTTTGAATTCTTAAAAACTCATCCCGATCATATGCGGTCGGCAAATCCACCCAGCCGAGAAAATCGCTGCCGGCACCCGATTGATTCATTAATTTTTCGTGTGCATCCGCAACCTGACCGGCGAGGTTTTTTATTTCTTCCTCGCTGATAAAGCCCAGTGTTTTTGAATAATCCAGCGTAATTTTTTTCATACTATCTCTCCTCTATTTTATAACAACCTGACCAACCAAGTCATTAACGTCTTTTATGTGATATTGATTCATATAATCTACAATTCCCTTTTTTATGGAAACGCATGCATAAGGGTTCATAAAGTTAGCTGTTCCTACGGCAACTGCGTTACTGCCGGCAAGCATAAATTCCACCGCATCATCACCGTTTGTAATTCCGCCCATGCCGATAATGGGCAGTTTCGTACACTGCGCTACCTGATACACCATGCGAACGGCAACCGGTTTTACCGCCGGTCCGGACAATCCGCCCGTGATGTTTGCCAAAATCGGCCGGCGTGTTTTTATATCAATTGCCATGCCAAGCAGCGTATTAATCAAAGAAAGCGCATCTGCGCCGCCTGCCTCGGCTGCTTTTGCCATTTCTGTAATATCCGTTACATTGGGCGAAAGCTTGACAATAACCGGAATTTTGGCATGCTTTTTCACTTCCTGCGTAATATGCAAAATTGTTTTCGCATTGGTTCCAAATGCCACGCCGCCTTCTTTTACATTGGGGCAGGATATATTCATTTCCAGCATATCCACACCGCTTCCGGACAGGCGCTCCGCCATTTCGCAGTAATCTTCAATGGTATTGCCGGCAATATTGGCAATAATTTTACAGGTATATTTTTTTAATTCCGGAATTTCGTTTTTGATAAACATATCCACGCCGGGATTTTGCAGCCCTACACTATTTAAAATCCCGCCGTAGGTTTCCGTAATCCTCGGCGGAGGGTTTCCGGCACGCGGCGCAAGTGTCAAACCCTTTACACAAATGGCGCCTAATTCATCTAAACTATACATCTCGCCGTATTCCCTGCCAAATCCGAATGTGCCGGACGCAGTGATAATGGGGTTAGAGAGTTCCACACCAGCAATATTAACTTTCAAATTCATCAAAGCACCACCTCCGTTGACCAAAAAACAGGACCGTTTTTGCATACGCGCTTATATTTCCAGGTTCCCCCGGAGGTAGTTTCACACGAGCAGGTCAGGCATGCGCCGATTCCGCAGCCCATACGCTGTTCCAAAGAAATCTGGCAGCGGATATTATTTGCCTCAGCCAATTCCTTTACAGCGCGCAGCATGGGGGTTGGACCGCAGGAATATATAACATCCACTTTGTCCTGTTTGATTTTATCTTTTAAAAGTTCAATGGCAAAACCGTTATAGCCATAACTTCCATCGTCTGTTGCAACCGTCACATTGGGGGAAGCCGCTTTAAAATCTTCTTCCAGCGTAACCTGGGACTTTGATCGAAACCCCAGATAAACAGTTGGTTTCTCCAACAGTTTTGCAAGCTTTAACAGCGGATAGGTCCCGATTCCTCCGCCGATTACAACTGGGTTGCAAAACGCGTCATTTGAAATGGTAAACGGGTTGCCTAAAGGTCCTAAAATATCGATTTCATCCTCTATCAAATTTAAATGATTTGTGCCGCGCCCTTTTCTCTCAAAAATAAAGCGCACTTTGTCTTCAAACGTGTCGCAAATGCTGATCGGTCTGCGCAGCGGCATAGAAATTTCATCTCCACATTTAATATGCAAAAATTGTCCCGGCTGTGCCGTCTCCGCAATTTCCCGGCAAAGCACCGTTACGTCAACGATATTCGGCGCAATTTCTTTTTTAGATATTACTTTGCATTTATAAACGTCATGGTTCATTATACTCCCTCATTTTCATTAATCTAAGTCACTATCAGCAAACATTATATCAGACCTGCTGTTGTTTTTCAAGACAGAGTTTATTATCTGGCAAATTGATATTTTGTATTCCTGTAAAATATCATTGGGTCGTCCAGCGCTTGATGGGAAACTTCATAGTCGATTCCGCGTTCTTCAAACAACTTTACATGGGACGGAAAATCGTTTACCCGGACAATTACAGTTCTGCCGTTTGCTTCAGTCTCTATCTCATCCAGCTTTTGATGGATCTCTTTTGTCACTTCGGCTCCTGTTTGAACAACCGGCACCACAAAAAACAACGCATTCAGAAGAAAAGCTGCAAAAATAACTCCGCGCAAAACAGCCATTCCTTTCTGTTTTTCCATTCCCGCTGCATAAATCAAGCAGAAGACAGGAATATAATAGGTAAAGCAGGAATATCTAGCCCACCAAGATTCCGGAAAAAAGAGCGCAAGAAGCAAAAGCACTCCAAGGATAATTGCAATTTCTGCGCGCATTTTTTTCGTATGGATCCATGTTAAAACCAGCGCCAGCAGAGAAAGGCATAAGATTCCGCTGAATAAAACGCCAAAACCGCCGATTCGAATGTCTGCATTGCTCAAATGAATCCATTCGGAAGGATAGATCGAAAACGGGATTTTTAATTCCGGTTCTTCCTCAATGAAATTATTTGTTTTTGAAAAAAGAGAAATCAGAAGTTTTTCCGGCGTACTCTTTCCTTCAAACCCCTTTGGCGGGTTTGTGTTCATAATGTCATAGCTTCCCTCGCCCATTACCGGATAAATGACATGCTTCCCTTCCATAATATGCGTCACATAGGGATGAAAGCCTAAAACAAAACCACCGATTACAAAACCAGCTAATACCACTGACACAGGGCGAATGAACTTTTTAATCTCATGGCGCGATTTCCAAGCATAATATATGCCAAACGGCAATAGAACAGCGGCACAAAGCACCGGAGCCGTAAATTTTACCGTACAGGAAAAGGCGATGGTTCCAAACAGCAGCACATAGCTGTAAGCATTTGCTCTCCCGCTGACAATTTTAATACAAAGCAGAGCGGTGAGGATCATAAAAGCGCCGACCGGAAGATCATTATAAAATGTGAAAACCTGACAGATAAACACTGGGTTAATCACAAAAAGAACCCCAAATGCAATACTTTTTTTTCTGCCCATACCAAAAACCGAACGTAAAACATCTACCGCCAGCGCAAATACCGGCAGCAAAAAAAGCAGGTTTACTGCTTTTGCTGTCTCTAACCGGTTAGTAATGCTGTAAATTACCGCCGAAAAAATCCAGCTTCCGTTCGGATAATTGTCCAGCCATAAATCCATATCCGGATATGAAGCAAATACCGAAGCATCAAGGGAACTTTGATAAAACGGATTCCATCCTTCTTTCAGGGTGATTACCGCTTGTTTATGGAAATACATGCCATCATATGACCAATCAAAGAAAAATCCGCAAACAATACTCCACAGCGCTAGCAACGCTACCACCGCGCCAAACAGCCACAGCATCTGTCTGTCGCGGAAAAACAAAATTATGGCGCAAATAGCGGCGCCGATCAAAAAAGTATAGGCTCCCAGGCCTATACCAATGGCAAGACCTAAGAGCCCAACTGTAACTACAGATAATAAAACCAAAATGGATGCAAGTGCTGTTTTTTCCCAAAGGGAAACTCCTACCGTATTTTTCATACGCACACCTTTCCCAATCAATAATATTCCTGAATGAATTTTTCCAGCCGCGAAAGACCCTCTTTGATCGTGTCCATGCTGGTAGCATAGGACCACCGAACAAAATCATCCGCGCCAAAGCCGCTGCACGGCACCACCGCTAATTTTGCTTTCTCTAATAAAACCTCAGCAAGATCATCAGAAGTATTGATCTTTCTGCCGTCTATGGTGTGCCCTTTGAGCTGGCTGATGTTCATCAAAACATAAAATGCACCGTGCGGTCTCAGACAGGACACGCCTTTTATGGAATTTATTTTTTCCACCATATAATTGCGGCGTTCGCAAAACGCCTGCTTCATTTTGGCAATTTCCTCTTTGCCGCCGCCTAGTGCCGCAACGGTTGCCGCCTGCGCAATGGAGTTTGGGTTGGAAGCGGCATGGGACTGAATATTAGCCATTACCTTAGCAATTTCCGGATGAGACGCCGTATAACCAATCCGCCATCCGGTCATAGCATACGTTTTGGATACGCCGTTTACAATGATAGTCAAATCCTTCATTTCCGGACTGACGCTTGCAATGCTGGCGCGTTTTCCTTCATAAATTAAGTGTTCGTAAATTTCATCAGACACCACATATATATTATGTTCAACTGCAACTTTTGCAATTTCTTCCAGCTCTTTTGCCGTGTAAACCATGCCGGTCGGGTTAGATGGGCTGTTTAAGATAACCGCGCGCGTTTTGGGCGTAATTGCCTCTCTAAATTCATCTGCGGTAAACTTAAATTCATCTTCCTCTTTTGTCTGCAGCTCAACCGAAATCCCATCTGCAAGTTTAACCATTTCGGGATAACTCACCCAAAACGGCGCGGGGATAATCACTTCATCGCCCGGGTTTAAAATAGCCTGAAACACATTAACCAAAGCGTGCTTCGCACCATTTGACACCACTATCTGATCCGGTGTATAATCCAGACCATTTTCTTCTTTCAGCTTTTTGCAGATTGCTTTTCTCAGCTCTACTGTACCTGCTGCCGGCGTATATTTTGTCTTTCCGTCTTTGATTGCTTGAATTGCCGCATCCTTAATATATTGCGGCGTATCAAAATCCGGTTCTCCGGCGCCAAAACCGACTACGTCAATCCCATCCGCTTTCATCTGCTTAAACTTAGCGTCAATTGCAAGCGTGGATGACGGACTAATGCTTTTTGCTTTTTCTGAAATATACATCAAGTAACAGCCTCCAAATGATTTTTTTCTATATAATTATTTCAAATCGAAATATTCACAAAGAATATTTTAATCCATTTTGCAAAAAAATGCAAGAATATTTTTACTTTTTTTCATTTTTCAGCATTTTATCCAGAAAATTTTCAAAATTCCGGTGGGTTATGTCTTCTATTAACGAATCTTTATAACCAATTTGTTTCATTTTGTCAAACAAACGATACAGTTCCCCGGCATGAGATATGCCCTCCGGCAGCTTCGGCACCCCGTCAAAATCTGTTCCCAAACCAAGAATCCTCTCGCCGCCCAGCGATAAAATGTGGTCGGAATGCCGCAGAATGTCATCCAAATCGGCAGTTCCGTTTGCGGTCAGAAATTCCGGATAGATATTAAGTCCGATCATTCCTCCGGTTCGGATTAATTCGAGAATTTGACCATCATCTAAATTGCGCGGATGCGGACATACTGCATCACAGTTAGAATGTGAGGCGATTACAGGCATGTCAGAGACCTCCATCACATCCCAAAAACCTTTTCGCGTCATATGGGAAACATCAATCACCATTTGAAGTCGGTTCATCTCTTTGACTACTTCTTTGCCAAACGGGGTTAAACCAGCATTTCGTACAGAGAATGTTCCGTCAGCCACATCGTTGTCATGATTCCAGGAAAGTGTTATTGCGCGCACACCGAGACGGTGCAGCATCCGAAGATTTGCAAGACTTCCGCACAGACAGCGCGCGTCTTCAATGGATAAAACAGCTCCGATTTTTTTCTCTTCTTTTACCCGCTGCAGGGTACTGCTGTCCGTGATCAGCAAAAGAGAATCCTTGTTTTTTTGCATTTCTGCATAAAAACAATCAATGATTTGCAGTGCTCTTACAAGCCAATTGGGCTGTTTTTCATCAATCCAAGCCGCAAAAATCTGAATGTAACCGTTATAACAGCGCATCCATTCAAGGTTTAAGTGACGTTGATTTGAAACGAGTTCCTCCCCCGAATCCAAAATTTCACTAATTGTATCACAATGGGCGTCAAATACCTGATAAGGGTATGGCATGAAATCACTCCAATCCAAAAGCGTTTTTAATATGGCGAACCGATTTTATTTTTCCTTCATCATGATAGACCTCAATGATGTCAAAACTGTAATTGGCGTCAATTTTATTTTCTTCGATATAAGTATATGCAGTTTGAATCAACTTTCTGCGCTTTGTATAGGTCACCGCTTCACACTGAAGACCAAACTGTTCGTTTTTCCGTGTTTTCACTTCCACAAAAGAAACCGTATCCCCGTGCTGTGCAATGATGTCAATTTCCCCATATGGTTTGCGGTAATTTCGACCTAAGATTTTATATTGATTTTTCTTCAAAAAGCGGCATGCCGCTTTTTCTCCCAATGAACCGATGATATTTACATTCATAGCCGCTCCTCCATCGGTTTTTGAGATAAAATTTTAGTCAGAAAGGTTGTACGGTGTTCCGGACAGGGGCCGAATTCCAACAATTTTTCGATATGCAGCTTTGTCCCATAGCCTTTATGTTTTTCAAACATGTATTGCGGATATTTTACTGCAAGATCGCTTTTGCAATATCTGTCCCGAGATACTTTTGCTAAAATGGATGCTGCTGCAATGCTTTGGCTTTTCGCATCGCCTCCCACCACACATTCATGCGGCACCAAAAGACCTTTGGAGCGGTTTCCGTCCACCAAAACAAAATCCGGCGCAAGCGGCAGACCTTCTACCGCTTGTTTCATCGCTTGAAAAGTTGCATTTAAAATATTAATTTCATCAATTGCCTTTGCGCTGACAGAGCTGATACAGTAAGCAAGAGCATTTTCACAAATAATATCAAATAAGGCTTCCCTTTTTTTCTCCGACAGCTTTTTCGAATCATTAATCTCTTCCAGGTAATATCCGTTCGGCAGGATCACCGCCGCTGCATAAACTGGTCCAGCTAAAGGTCCGCGACCCGCTTCATCAACGCCGGCAAGCAGTTTCACTTTTCCCGATCGATACTGCGCATCAAATTCATTCCGTAACATCATATCCTCCTCACATTACTTGACGGTTTAATAAAAATGCCGTAAGATAAATCCCTAAAAATAAAGCTGAAATAATAACTGTCCATTCATATCTCGAATTTTTCTCATCCGTCCAATCCGCCAGCAAAAAGAAAAACGGAAAAGCAATGGATAAGTACCTTCCGGCACTTAGGAGCGTTGACGCCGCGTAAGAAATTAAGAGATAGCACCCCAAAAATATCCCGTACATTGACGGAAGCCGCCTCCAGCGGGCAATCATAAAAACGGAAACCAAAATCAGCAGGAAAATTTCCGGAATCCAAATGCATCCAGCAAGCGTGTCAAAATTTCCAAACGTCCAGCGAAATAGGCTGGTAACCGTAACCGGCAGAAACTGCGTTGTATTGTGCCAAACACTTTGCTGATATTCCAAAAACTGAAATGGGTTTCCCGCTACAACATAATTGGCTCCCAGATAGATCAGGCCGCCAATTGCGATAAGGGGAATAAAAATAAATTTTGTAACAGCTTCCTGCCAAAATTTACGAAAATTCTTATGTTTTAAGTCATCAAAAGGGCGGTAAAAGCGAATGTATTCCACCAAAGCCGCCACAGCAACAAGTGACCCGACCATTCTGCTTAGACCAGATAAAATTCCAAACAAGCAAACGAGCGGCCACCGGTGCTGTCGGATATAATAAAATGTTGCCGCCATCATAAACAGCGTAACACTTTCTGTATGGATACTGCCGAAGAAAAACGAAAATGGAAACACCGACATCAAAACAACCGTTTTCCAAGCAACCCGTTCTGAAAACTCAATGGAAGCCAGCTTGTAGATATAAACCATTGCCCCAATATAACACAGAACCGAAACCAGCACACCGCTGATATAATAATTGCCTGTTAATTCGGCGAAAACACGCATGCAAATGGAATAAAGAGGAAAGAAAACCAATAAAATATTTTCTCCATCTTCCAGATAATAATATCCCTCTTTTGCCATATTGGTATAGCCTGTGCTGTCCCATTTATGCCATTGAGCTACAAACGCCTCCAAATTAAAAGCGCCGTCCGATTGGAAAATAAGGCAGATCATCAGTCCTGCCAGCATCATGAGCAAACGGATGCCGACCGCAAAGAGAATAATCTTTCCATATGGCGTTTTTTTCCTTAAACAATCTGGAACAGCTGCGGCGCCCTCAAGCAAACGATATCGGCTTTCAGCCATTGTGTTTTCACAATAAAATTTTACAAATGTTAATGCAAATCCGGCAAAAAATAACACACTGACAAAAGTACTGCATGCAACCGCCAAAATTTCCATCAATCTACCTCCGGTATCTCTAAACTGATTTTCCCTATTTTGCCGCTTCTGAATTCATCCAAAACAATATTTGCCGCACGCAGAGTATCAATTTCACCTCCGGAAACAACAAAACCGCGTTTTTTGCCGATAGCAGTTAAAAGCTCATAACCAGATAGGCCACCGATCGGCTGCAATTTATACCGCTGATGCAGCTGCGCCGCATAATAACGGTTTAAAAATTCCAGCAATTTGCAGGCAAGCGTTTCCACATCTATAATCTCATCTTTTATCGACCCAACAAATGCTAAATTCAAGCCGATTTTCTCTTCTTCAAATTTTGGCCATAGAATTCCGGGTGTATCTAAAAGCTCCAGTCCGTTTTTTAAACGGATCCACTGCTTGCCTCTTGTTACGCCGGGACGGTCACCTGTTACGGCGCTTGCCCTGCCCGCCAATTTATTAATCAGTGATGATTTCCCAACGTTTGGGATACCCAGCACCATTACTTTGATAGAGCGTCCCGTCATCCCTTTTTCTGCTTGTTTTTGCAACTTGTCTTTTAAAACCACGCGAATATTATCCGCAATCAAATTTAAGTTTTTAGCATGTGCACAATCCAATAAAACGGCTCTAATTCCCCGTTGCTTATAATACGCAACCCATCGGCTGCTGACAGTATCATCCGCAAGATCCGCTTTATTTAAAATTAAAAGGCGCGGCTTATTTTTTATTAAGGAGGCAATCTCCGGATTTTGTGAAGAGACAGGCAAGCGAGCGTCTAAAATTTCTATGACTATATCAATAATACCAAGCTGTTCCTGAATCATTCTTCGCGTTTTTGCCATATGTCCCGGAAACCAGTTAATATTGATTTTGGAATAACTTTCTTCGTTATTTGCCATCTATTTTCTTCTCCTCTTCTTTTATATGCCTTCAACATATATTCCTCTTTGTCTTTTATTGTTTCTATAAGTAATAAATCATCTTCCCAAGGTAATTTGGCTACAAGCTGTTGCCATTTTTTCATCAGCAGCATACTCTTTAAAATATTCTCACTGCTCTTATATTTCTTTTGAATGAGCTTTAATACACAAAATATTAATCTTTAATTATTTTCTACTCTATTATAATATTACAAAAAGAAAAATTGCTTAATAATTTTGTTTTTTGGATTAAATTTATTAGACATTATATCGCTCCCATACAAATTACTATTTATCCGTCATTTTTTTTATTTTCAAATTAGCAAAGAGCTCTAAATAATGTCTACTGAACAAATGGTTTTGCGAAACCATTTGTGTGAAATTTACAATTTCACACCTAAAAACAGCATTAAAATGCTATTTTTAGGTT
>CASGBM010000055.1 GCA_949299615.1 uncultured Eubacteriales bacterium
AGTCTCACCCCACCCGGGGTGAGTGGATTGAAATCCTTGGCAGAAGCACGAAAATGGCTAACTGGCGATGTCTCACCCCACCCGGGGTGAGTGGATTGAAATTTGTATCCTATCCGTCCCCGTTGATCGGCTTGTCGTCTCACCCCACCCGGGGTGAGTGGATTGAAATATTTTCCCCCAATTCTTTGGGTCTATAACCTTAGTCTCACCCCACCCGGGGTGAGTGGATTGAAATGATTTTTTACCCTAAATCCTGCCTCTTGGTGGGGTCTCACCCCACCCGGGGTGAGTGGATTGAAATCATGAGCTTACCGATTTGTTTGTCGATTTCCCGCGTCTCACCCCACCCGGGGTGAGTGGATTGAAATACCCGCCATTGTCAAGAAGCTCACGGCAAAGCACGTCTCACCCCACTCGGGGTGAGTGGATTTAAATGTCCTTGGTCTGTTCGGCAGCGGCATCTTCTTCGTCTCACCCCACTCGGGGTGAGTGGATTGAAATGCTTTTTCAATAGCAACTGGGCGCGTGAAAATCCGTCTCACCCCACCCGGGGTGAGTGGATTGAAATAAAGTTCCCAGCTCAATCCCTCCAAAAAATGAAGTCTCACCCCACCTGGAGTGAGTGATTGAAAACGCTCAACGCTAACGTCGGTGGAGAGGCGGTATGATTTCGGAGTAGACAATTTCGTTTTTGAAATCGTATTTCTGCTTCTTGTCGTATACAGCAACAGCCGTTCCCCGCGCTGGTAAACTGCAGACGCAACGGCTGACTGTCGGTGTTTTGCTGGATGAGATTCACATCAAAATGCGGGCATGGCAAGTCGTATTCGCTTCTCTCCCGGCGTCCGGGTATAAAAAGAGCAGGGAATCTCTTTCAAGATTTCCTGCTCGGTGGTGCCGTTGGTTTGTGGCTGATATTCAGTTTTGAAAAATTGGGTCATGTTGGTTAAAAATGGTCTAAGAATAGTTTCCATTCAAGGTTATTTCCGATATTTTTTAGGATTTATCTTCGGTATTGTGATTGACAAAATGACCATTACCGCCACTATTCCGAGGCCAGTACATAAAACAACATCATTATAATTAAAGCTGCCGTACAGCAAAAGGAACTCACCAATTCCGCAAAAAACAACACATCTTCCATACAAATGGCATAGCTCTTCTTCATTGTAGGTTTTCTTTTTTTCTTTTCTCATGGTATTCCAGCCAGCAAGAAACCAAATACCTTTTTGGTTATAAATGTTTACACCCCATATTACTGTTCCCAAAGAAATTACAAGAATAAATAGTATTTCAAATACACTCATAATCCGGCTCCTTTCTTAGTGCTGCCCCTTTGTAAAATACGGATTTCCTCTTGATTTTATTATGCTATAACTGGCTCCATTTTGGAATAGATGAATTGTCCAAAAAGGGGTAACTAGTATTCCGTGTTGAAAGTTCGAGTCAGGGCGACCGAAGAGAAGATATAATCCGTATGATAAAGTCAATTTCGCGTGGGTTCTTAAAGAAGTTCCAACGCCCTTTTATACAATGGGTCTAATTCGCATCCACAAACTCCACATTCTTTATCAGCCTGCTTAATTGCTGCTACTAAAGAGTCCTTATCAAATTTACCGTCTAACCATTGCTGTGCCGGAACAGCTATTAAATCCCAGCCAGAAGCAACAAATTTCTGCATAATAGATTTTAATTCATCCATACAACTTCTCCTTTCAGCGGAATGAATTTCACAGTGTTAGATTCATTATACCATAAATCATCCCCAACGGGGGTGCGGTGAATAGCTGCGTTTTACCGAAGGCGAAAGGATTTTATGATACAATGTTCTCGGGCGGGCGTGAAGCGCCCAGTCTCCGCAAAGCGGGGGTAAATCCGCAGACAGGCGGATTTAAGCCTGAGGTTATTATACCATGATAGGCCGCTTATTGGAATAGCTGACTTGTAAATACGCTGGATGGAAACAGCTTATAACGCAAGGTGTTCCCGAACGGTAAGTCCGAAAAGAGGGCAGCTGGTATTCCGTTTTAAAAGTTCGAATCAGGTTGCCCCGAAGATGGTGATAACATTCAGCGTTCAAATTTCATCGGAGTATATCTGATTCCGTCTGATACCTGTTCCGTATCCAGGTCAACAAAACCGAACTTGTGGTAGACCGGAACAGCATAGGGAGAAGAATGAACGGTAATGACTTTGTTTTGACTATTGTCACGAAGGTATTCCCATAGCTTTCTACCAATGCCCTGTCTATGGTATTCGGCTTTCACAAAAAAGCAGCAAATGTGTTTTCGGTTCTCATTCGCAGCGATAACGCCTTTCAATTCTTCGTTGTCGTATGCGCCCCAAAATTCTAATGCTTCAATGATTTCTTTATTGTCGATAAAATCCCTGAATGTCTGAATGCCCTCCTTGGAATAATCGGGAGCTTCAAATTGTAAAAATGTTGACCAAATGAGGTCAATGGCATCCGTTATTTGAGCGGTATTGATTTTTTTGATTTCCATGTGCAGCTCTCCTAAAAATCCTTGTACTGATTGAAATCAATGATACGATGACCGGCGATCGGATGGAATAGATTCATTGTAAAAATGCTGAACGGGAAGCGATTACAGTGCAAGGTGTACCTGCGCGGCAAAGTATTTTTATATTGTGGCAAGGTCACGCATGGTATTATCCTTCCGAGCAACAAAGAGGGAGTTAATCGTGATAGTATTATAGCAAAGGATGGGAATTTTTGCAATGCTGTTCGTAAAAGCGCAACAACGCGATGCACTTTTTATATTTCTATTTTTGGGGGTGATGAAATGAGAATGTTGGAACACTACTGGCTTAGTCATGAAGAATGGTGGCATTGGCAAGATGGCGTCCAGGTGATTAACGATGATGCGCCTGAGGAGGCTCAAAAAAGCTATAAAATGTTTCTTGAACAGATAAAATATGGTGTCGACTAAAAGGGATACTGTTTTGCCAAATAGGAACGCGCGTGGTCATTGTAGCGGTTTGTACTTAAAAACTTTTGTTATAAATACAGAATATTTTTTGTTCGCTTGGAAGAAGTTTCCATCGTCGTTTCCTTTTGCCGGGCCATACGGTAAGCAGGGCTGGGAAACAATGTTTGAGGTGCTCACAAAGGGAATTTGAAAAAGGGGGAGCGTGTCACGATGAAGAACTATAAATATGAATATTTGATTTGTAATACAGCAGATTGTGACATATTTGAAAAACAATGTGCCGCGCTGGAGCGGCAGATACCCGGTCTGATCAAAGGAAGCATTTCCCTGGACCCACTCGACCATTCCGCTTATCAAACATACCTGCTCTATGGACAAGAAATTCAAGTTGTAAACAGCTATTATCTTGACCATGTTGTCATTCAGTCCGATGTGGATATTGAACCGTACTTTGCTTGACTTTTTGTAAAAGATCTGCCTGTGGATGAAAAGTCTTTTAGAAATCAAAAAACGGAATAGATATAGCAATTGTTAACAAGTGCGAATAAAAGCACTTATTCCTTTTCGTAATAGTCACATTTTTTTGTATTATCATAAACACCTTGTGGCTTGTCCTCCATTTCAATCGGTGTATATGGGAAGAATGGCTTGCCATTAGAATTATTCGTGGTTAAAGCTGTGCGTTTTCCGTATATGCGGCATACGCATTTATCATATCCATATTCTTCACCATCGATGAACCGTTTATCTCGAAAAACACAATTCTTACACTGTGAATAATGATGCAAGGCAGAATTGTCAGTAAAAAGCTCAGCCAAATACCGTGCTTCAAAAGTGCTGTTTTCTTCCATGAAACTGCCTTCTTTCTATCGTTGTAGAGTTTTCAAACCAAAGGGTAGTCTAAGTTCCCGCTGTTTTTGCAGTCCTGTGCATATCTTTTCGCTTCTTCGGCTGTCATGATATGATTCTCCTTTTGATTTAAGAAATATAAATAATTACTTTTCTCGTAGGATACCTTTATGATGCAATATGCAGACCCGTTTTGCAATACATTTTTATCTACCTCTCAGATGCGGTGACAGCTTTTATATGCAGCGGCAAATCATTGCGTAGAAAACTGACAGCAGATGGCTCTACAATCGTTTCCTTGGTGATGTATTATGCGGCAGCAGGTGTAGTAATTTATCTTATTATCATTTTTCGCTTGTTATATTGATTTTTTCACTTATATATGTTACAATAAAATACAGTTCCATCCCAAACAGGCGTTGCGATTTGTGGATGTAAAGGGTTGCTGACTAGCTTTTGCTATGGAAGGCTGAATAATCGCAGCCGCAGTCGTTGGTTGGCGCTGCGTGCGCCGGAAACGGGGATGGTTTATGTTCACAGTATTTGGAAAGAACAGGTGATTGTATGCAGCATTTATTGACCACATCGGTGTCCCTGGCGGAGTTTTGGCCTCAATTCCTTTTGATTGCACTCTGCTTGGTGTTTATCATCTTCCTACTTTTCCTTCTGTTCCGGATTGTTCATCGATCCAGAAAAGAAAAGAAAGCGCGAAAGCGCCACATCAAGCAGCTCAAAGCGCAGGGTATGCAGATTATGGCTACCATGAAGCATATCAACGGGCTGCCGATTCCAGAGAATGCGAACTGTGATATTTACACTTTTGCAGACCATATTGAATTCCACGGCGGCAATATGGATATGAATTTAAGCAGGAGCAAAATTGTAGGTATCACAAAAACCACAGATTTTGAGATTCAGCATCAGGCTGTATCCAGCGCGGGCGGCGCCATTCTCGGCTATGCTGCGCTGGGGCCGCTTGGGGCTGCCATTGGCGGCAGGGTGAAAAACCGCACCGTGCGTACGGCGACAACCTACCTTATTATCACCTACCGGGACGGGGAGACGTTTAAGCACATTGGCTTTGACGCCGGTACCGCTTCAATAGAAGCGCTGCAAATGGAAAATGAGCACAAGCGTCTGGCCAATGGCGCTGTCAGTGCACAAATTGACTTATAAAAAAGGAATGTAAAAGGGGAGAGGGTGCAAAAAATGATGCGGCCTATGACAGAAGAAGAGATCAAACTTTGGGAACGATATAAAGCTACCATGTCTCCAGAGGAAAAAGAGCGCATCTTAAAGCGGCTGAATGAGATCGACGAAGAAGAATATGGCAATTGCCCGTTTGTGCATTGAGGCGAGAAATCCAATGCCAATCCCTTGGTTGCCCTATCTCCGCCCGGAACAGATAAAAGCCTTCTGTATCAACCGTTTTTGATACAGAAGGCTTCTTTGCGCATACTTTCCATCTCTGCGAGTTCCGCTTCAAAAATCTTGCAGCTTTGCATCCAACTCAGCAGACAATCCTGCTTCTTTTTAATACACAGAGCAGGTATACAGGCTATCATACACACAGATTACCCATTAGGGCTTTTATGGCTTTGCACTCCTGCTATGCTTGTGCCGCTATGATGCGACTGCGCCTTATGCAAACGAAAATAAACCATCAAGATTGATTTCCGATTTAACAAACACTGCACCAATTTCATAGTCATTGTATACAGTAATACTCTTACTGCTTTCTGTATAATTTTGAATCGACGTGCCGTCTACATCCACCAGCAATGGCTCTTTTAATGCATTTGGGTAGGTTTTTTCTATTTTTTTGCATGCCTCATTGAATCGTTCAGCGCTGTTGTTTGGGAAAATCGTATAGTCAAACATATCATCATAATCCTTATTTTATCGGTTTTTTTGCATGCAGCACTTCAAAAACTGTGCTTGCTGCCCCCTGACCAGAGCAGGTGCAAATTTATAATTCACTATATGGACACGCAGCGCAAATTTGTCTGGCCTCTTCGATGTTTGTAAGCCGTGTAAGTTCTACTACTGAAGATACTGAAAAGCAACGATTGAGACACATCAATGATTCATAACACAAATCAATGTCTATCGTCCGCTTATATACGGGGCAATAATGTGGATTAATATAATCTAACTCTTGAGACATTTTTATTTATCCTCTCTCATGTTTTCTTCCTTATTTTTTAAGGAATCAATAAAAGCGGCAAACGCTTCCTCATTCATCTCTTGTATTTTTCTTAAATCTTCTAAGTAAGTGCTTTCATCGCTCAGATATTCACAGGTCATATTTTTCATTATTCATCTTTAATGATGTTTAATATAAAAATAAAAACTCACTTATACCAGAATGCCTGTTATGCCATTTGCAACTTGTTTAACGAACAGGTTTCCCGCCTTGATAGGCGTCCCTGGCCTCATATAGCGACATCCTGTTTGCACCGCCGCCCAAATCCGGATGGGCAAGCTGAATCGGGTCGTTTTCCCAAAAACAATTCTCGCATATATCGTACTCACCAACTGTACGCTTCCCGCAGACAGGGCAGGGAATTTTATCTCTTTCGCGCATATGCCGACGCCCCCATTTCACTTGATTTTCCTATGAAAATATTTTTATCTTACCGGCTATATTGATTGGCAAACACACAGCAAAATGTTGTTTTTATTATATCACTATTTTTTACTATGTCAATGGCAGCCGATTTTGTGTGGCGGGCGGAATGGTTTTCAGTTGACCATTTTCCAGGATTTTGTACAATATCTAAAATTTATCTTGCATCTAACACGCTACTTTGATAAAATAAATAAGATAGACAGGCGCAGCAATGCGTCAAATGATGAGAAGGAGTCATACATATGGCAGATGAAAAGAAAAAGTTCAGCCTTCACAGCATCGATAAGGCTGCGGAGGAAAAGGGCTCTTTTATGAAAACCCTGTGGCAAATCCTGAAGTTTCTTGTGGTTTCTGGGCTGGTTACGATTATTCAATTGGTTTTGGCAAATGTCCTGCCGCTTATTTTCGATGGCGTTACGGCCACCTTGCCCAGCTTTTTGCAGGGGATTTTTTCGCCCAACACCATTTTTGATGTTACCACGGCGGAAGGCATGGAGCAATTTAATAAATATGTTATTGGCGGCACGATTGAAAACGGCACTACCATCGTTGGCGGCGTGGTAACCTGGGGCTATCTGCTGCCGTTCTTCCTGTCGAACCTGATTGCAAATATCTATGGTTTTTGGCAGAACAAAAAGACCACCTTCAAATCGGACGCGCCTTGGTATAATTTTGCCATTTACATTGTGCTGATGATTGCTTTAATCCTGTTCTCCACCTGGCTTCAGGGCTGGATCGTCGGCCTTTTAGCCAAGGTCGAGTGGAGCTGGCTGCAGAACCTTGCGAGAACCATTGCTGCTTTGGCTGCCGGTTTGGTGCAAATGCTGGTTCTGTTCCCGATGGAAAAATTTGTCCTTCTGAAAGAGAAAAAGGAGGACAAAGAACCTCAGGCGAAAAAAGCCGAGAAATAAGAAAACAGCTCAGCGATTGCTGCTCGCTGAAAGTGGACGGAAAAAGAAAGATACCGGTAAACAGCCGCCGGGCGGTTGTTTACCGGTCTTTTTGGTTTTTGTGAAAAAGAAGCCGGCAAAGCGCCGCGCGGGAGGTGTGGTAACGCTGGTTGTTTGTCGTCCATGGGTAAAGATAAAATCTTCTTCCATGCCGACTTCGGTACCGTCCAGTGCAGCGCAATAGGAGCAGGTGCGTTCGGTATCAGCCGTGCGCCAGATGCGCTTGCATTCGCCCATTAACCCTTGTCGCTGTGCCTGTAAGACGGAAAGATAATGTCCGCCGTTATAGGATGCGGCAAGCTCTGTGCGGGCTATCATTTGCGCCCCTGCTAAGGGCGTTGGACAGGTAATTTCTCACCCTCACCCGGAATGAGTAGATTCAAATTTTTCCGTCTGCAACGCTTAAAAGACGATATAAAAAAACCGCCCCTGTAGGACGGTTATTTGCTGTATCAAACGGGCAGTTTTGGCACATGCCCGGGTGCTGTATCGGAGAAAGGAAAAGAAAAGAAGGAGGTGTATGAAAAAAAAGGTTTAGAAGAAATCGGGTATAAAAAAACCGCCCCGAGGGACGGTTTTTGAAAAACAAGGGATGTTATAACTCACTGTATGGACAGTCAGCGCAAATTTTTCTTGCCGCTTCGATATCTCTTATTTCTGTAAGTTCTTCTACTGATGATACTTTAAAAGTGCGATTAAGACACATCAATGAATCATAGCAGAGGTCTCCGCTTATTGTCTTTCGATAAACTGGGCAATAATGAGGAGCTTCGTAATCTATCATCTCAGACATATTTATTTATCACCTCTAAAATTTTTATTATGATATCATCAAAATCTTCTTTTCTCCATGTTGTTCTGAACACCCAGCCCCCTGGGTTTTGAGTTATGATGCTAACACCTTTTTCACTGAAATATGCTTGTCTAATCCCGTTCCTTTGAGAGAACATTACCTTCGCACTATCCCTAAACTCTCTCACTTCATCATCCGTAATATTGCGCTTCATCATTCGATGCATAATATGATATGGGTCTCGCTTGGCTGTTTCATCCTTCAGAATGAAAGCAGTCATATGGTCGTTAGGAAGCACATAACCACGGCGAATTCCCATTGATTTCAATTCCGAATATATCAGATAGTGCTCATACTGAGCGCCTTCATGCGCGTTGACATACCGATATGCTGCTTTGAGTTTTTCCCATGCATCGACAGCAGTATACTTAATCTGCTGGAAATCCTCAAAGGATTTCACCGCTTTTGAGCCTAAGCGGCTCCGGTAGTTCTCGTATTGCTTCCTGTCTGCGCTTTCATTATACGCCATCTGCCGCAGCTTGTCAACGCTGCCCGCGCCATACTTTTCATCCTGCATCTGCTTCCATTGTTCAAAGGTTGTATCTGCCGGAACATAGTAGGTATTTCCCTCTTCATCCCTTGCCGCCCGTTCGCCTATTTCGCCGAAATCATCATCAAAGTATGGCGCGGTGGTGCTGCGGCACCATACATGGAACGGCGGGGCGGTGACACCGGCTTCATAGTCCTTCATCGGGTATACTTTCCCGTCCAGACTGCGGCAGATGTCCGAGGTATGCGTATCCAGCGTGGCGATGATTTCATACTGTTCAACGCCCAGCTCGGCAAAGGCTTCCTTCTGGGCAGCGCTGGAAAAGTAGGCTTCCTCGGTCATCACCAGCCGCCCGGCGTTGTATTTTGAGGTCTGCATTTTTTTTGCAATGGCATCAATAGCCTTTTGCGGGTCTTGTCCGCGCAGTATGTTTTGCGTCAGGGTGGTATGAACTTCATTGATCAGCTTCTCCTTGTTTTTCCAAATGCGTTCGGAAAAGTTCAGGCCATCCGCCGCCCAGGGCTTTGCGGACGCCTGTTTTTATCAATCGTGGGCGCGGATAGTCATATGCTTTGCAGCTTGCCGCGCGGCGGGCTGCCTGGCTTGAAGCACATCTATGGTTCTATGCGGGTGTTGGTGAATATTTTTCGAATATAATATAAACTGTTGGCAGCTTTTCAGCAGTTTTCATAAAAACAGACCAATTTTTTGAGCAATCGGAATGGGGGGTTCCGGTTGTTTTTTGATGTTTTTGATGGTATAATAACCTCAAGCACAAATCCGCCTGCGGCGGATTTCCCCCGCTTCGCGGGGCAGGGCGCTTCACGCCTGCCTGAGAACATTGTATCATAAAATCCTTTTGCCTTTGGCAAAAGTGCGGCTGAACGCCGCCCCCCTGTCGGGGAGTGATTTATGGTATAATAACCTCAAGCATAAATCCGCCTGCGGCGGATTTCCCCCCGCTTCACGGGGCAGGGCGCTTCACGCCTGCCTGAGAACATGGTATCGTACAATCCTTTTGCCATCGGCAAAAGTGCGGCTGAACGCCGCCCCTCTCTTATTAAGAGGTGTGATTTATGATAAAATAAAGTATTCTATAGGAAAAGTGAGGTTTTGACTATGCTTGCTCTCTTCTCAGCCCTTCGCCGCTTTCTGGCGCCGCTTTTGGCCATGCTTTTGATGCTCGGCGTTTCCGTCCCGCAGTCTACCTATTCTGTTCTGGATGAAGAAGCCTGCCTGACCAATTTTACCGTCATTTCTGATGTGCACATGGAAGGCAACAACAAAACCAGCCGTGACGCTTTTATTCGCGAGATGTATGATGTAAAGAACAATACATCCGGGAACGATGCGTTGGTGCTTCTGGGCGACAATACCATGAACGGTCAGCATATTGAAAACCTGTTCCTGTATGGCATTTTGTCCCAAATTGACCCGGCCGATCAGGTCTTTATGACGCTGGGTAATCATGATACGGGAAACGGCGAAAACCGCTATGGTTCCCTTGTCTCCCGGTTCTATACTTATTACAATGATTTTTATAATGTTGAGGTATCAACGCCTTATTATGCAAAAGAGGTGAATGGCTATCGTTTCCTGTTCCTCGGATCGGAAGAGGATGATGTCAATTCTCCCGTTGTATCCGATGCGCAGCTGCAATGGCTGGACGCGCAGCTGGCGGAAGCGACCGCAGACGGACGACCGGTCTTTGTATTTGGGCACCATCCTTATACCCATTACGAGAATCCGCAGGCTTTGGTATCCATTTTGACCTCTTATAAAAATGTATTTTTCTTCAGCGGCCATACCCATCGTTACGATATTCTTCAGGAAGAACTGGCCGAGGGAGTTTATCACTTCAATCTGCCCAGAGTGACCGAATTGAATGAAAACGATGAAACCTTTGAAGTCACCGGGCAGGGACTGAATATTGAAGTGTATGAAGATCAGGTTGTGGTGCGGGCACGCAATTTCTTTACCAGCGAGTGGATGGACGCTGCAACCTTCCCGCTGGTATAACCGGCAACACTGCCGTCTTTGCCAAAAAACCGCCGTTTTTACAGCAAAGACGGCGGTTTTTATATGGTCATATAAACCAACAGAGGTCAAAAAAATCAGTCGGGACAGTCCCGGCTGATTTTTATATTTTTTCGTCAAACAGCGATTTTTTTTCAAAGTTGATGCGATTTCCCTCTATGTGCAACAATCCGTAATATCCCCCGTGGATGCTGCCGGGGTTGCACAGGTGCAGCGGGATGTTCTCCAAATACAGGTATGCCTGCCGGTGGGTATGCCCATAGAGGGCAATTTCGCAGTTTTCGGCAATGGCCTTTGCCATCAAAAGGTCGGTGGTTGACTTTACAGTATAGCGGTGCCCGTGGCAAAGAAAAATCCGCTTGCCGTCAAGCTCTAAAATTTGCTCTTCCCTTAAAGGACTCCCCCAGGAGCAGTTCCCCTTGACCCGGGCGATGCGCTTATTTAAATAGATCATATTCACCCGGTCGAGGTCGTCCTCGCCGTCCCCCAGGTGAATTATCCAGTCGGCGTCCCGGTGGCACCGCAGCGCCTCTTCACAGGAAAACACATCCCCGTGAGAATCTGACAGGATAAGCAGCTTCATGTATATCTCTCCTTGTTTGCGCATAGGATGTACTGTAATTTTACCAGAAAGGGTGAGCGCGTTGAACAGTGATTTGGAAAAACTGTTGTCTGCCGTCAAGGGCGGTAAACTCAGCCAAAACGAAATGCAGGATATCGGCAATATGCTGCTCAAGGGGCTTTCGCCGGAGCAGAGCGAAATGCTGCATCGGATTACCTCTGACCCGCAGCAGGCACAGGCCTTTATGAATTCGCCTGAAGTCAAAAAAATATTGGATGAACAATAGGAGTACATATGGAACTTTCGGAAATCTTATCCTCTATCAGCGATGAGGATATGAAAAAACTACAGGAAACCGCAAAAAGCCTTCTGGGATCCGGCGGTGCAGCCGGGCAGCAAATGCCGAATCTCGGCGGAATGGACCCGCAGATGCTCGGTCAGATCAGCAAAGTAGCCAGTATGCTGAACCGCCCCGACCCTCGCTGCGATTTTTTAATGGCCTTAAAGCCGCTGCTCAGCCGCGATAAACAGGGCAGGGTGGACGAGGCTATGCAGCTGCTGCGCATGCTGTCGGTGCTGCCGCGTATCATGGAATTGGGGGGACGAAAATGAACTACTCCTATGCAGAAATGAAAAAAATGCAGGAGCAGGCCTTTGAACGGGTAAAGGAAATGCAGCGCCGGGCGGATTTGACCGCCAAGCAGGCGATGAGCGAGCTTGCCGCGCAGCCGCAAGAAGCGGAGCGGGCAGGGGAGCCGCCCCGCCGCATTCCCGACCAGACCCGACGCATTTCCATGCCCGTGGAATTTCCCGACCGACCCCAGACCGCCACGCCCGCAGAGGACGGGATGCACAAAAATATCCTGCGCAACTTTTTCGGCATGAACGATACCGACCAGGAAACAGCCCTGCTGCTGTCGCTGATGATGCTGCTCAATGCGGAGAATGCGGATAAGGAGCTTCTGTTTGCGCTGATGTATATATTAAACGGGTAATATGTGCATCAGCGGTGTTCAGCGATTGGCGGTGCTTCGGTTGTATGTTTCTATGACTTTGTCATAACAGGGGGTGGCAATTCCATACCGGCGGCCAAGGCGGGCGACACGGGCAATCAAACCGTCAAACTCCGATGGTCTGCCGGTTTCCATATCCCGCAGCATCGAGGTCGTCCCCTGCGGTTCCATGTCCTGTAAAAGGCGCAGGTTGCGGAAAAGAATGTCCTCCGGCAGCGGGGTGCCCATCGCCTGTCCCAGAGCGCGAACCTCGCCCATCAGGGCAAGCAGAAAATCCTGCTTTTCACCGGGCTTAACAAAATCACCGTTTGCGGCGCGGTAAAAATATTCTGCCGCGCCCAAAGGCGATACAAAGCTGAATTTTGTCAGCGCTTCTTCTTCGATATGCGCCGAAAGGCAGGCGTCAATGTCGCAGTCTTTTAAATCCCGCTCTACCTGCCAAAGCTTTTTATCCGCTGTATGCGCCTGCGTTTTGCGGTAGCCAAAGAATACCCGAAAGATATCCGTCGGCTGGGCAATGACGCCGGGTCGTTCCAGCAT
Organism: uncultured Eubacteriales bacterium; assembly: GCA_949299615.1. Lineage (GTDB taxonomy): Bacteria > Bacillota > Clostridia > UBA1381 > UBA9506 > RGIG1666. The sequence goes on from CASGBM010000055.1 coordinate 12,878, forward strand.
GCTGTAGATGTACATACACCCGTCGGTGACCGTCCCCGCAAGCTGGGGCTGCAAATCGCCGCCGGTACCGAATACATTCAAAAGGGGGATGACAACGGTATCTTTTGTGCTCACGCGCTGTAAAAACGGCAGGAGTGCTGGAAGGGAGTAGCTTTTTACGCAGACAAAAATCACATCCGGCGTATCGTGATAATCCGTTTCACAACAGGCGGCGGGATGCACGG
>CASGBM010000056.1 GCA_949299615.1 uncultured Eubacteriales bacterium
GGAATCAAACGTTACACCTAATATGATAAATTTAAAAACAAGACTCGGGGGAGACATATACCTTAACACACCAATTATGACTGCCGCAATGGACACCGTTACCGAATCCAAAATGGCTATCGCTATTGCAAGGGAAGGCGGAATCGGTATAATTCATAAAAATATGTCTATAGAACAACAGGCTGACGAAGTTGATAAGGTAAAAAGATCAGAAAACGGAGTTATAGTTAATCCTTTTTCCCTTACTGCGGATAAGACTGTTGAAGAAGCTGATGAGCTTATGGGAAAATATAAAATCAGCGGCGTTCCTATTGTAGACGAAAAAGGAAAGCTTGTTGGAATATTAACAAACAGAGATCTGAGATTTATAACAGACTTCAGCATTAAGATATCAGAAGTCATGACAAAGGATAATCTTGTTACGGCTCCCGTTGATACAGATCTTGAAGGCGCTCAGAAAATACTTATGAAACACAAAATAGAAAAGCTTCCTTTAGTTGACGACAACGGGATGTTAAAGGGACTTATAACGATAAAGGATATTGAAAAGGCGGTAAAATATCCGAACGCCGCAAAGGATGCGCACGGACGTCTGCTTTGCGCCGCAGCCATCGGAGTTACAAGCGACGTGCTCGAGCGTGCCGAAAGCCTTCTTAAAGTGGGAGCCGACGCGCTTGTGCTCGATTCCGCCCACGGACATTCGCACAACATCCTCAACGTGCTGCGCGAGGTGAAATCGGCGTTTCCGCACGCTCAGGTCATTGCCGGAAACATTGCCACCGCCGAAGCCGCAAAGGCGCTTATCGATGCGGGCGCCGACTGCATAAAGGTCGGCATCGGTCCCGGCTCGATATGTACTACGCGCGTGGTGGCGGGCATAGGCGTTCCTCAGATAACGGCCATTTTCGACGCCGCTAAGGTGGCATCCAAAATGGATATCCCTGTCATCGGCGACGGCGGAATCAAGTTCTCGGGCGATATCGTAAAGGGACTTGCCGCAGGCGCAGACGTCATAATGGTCGGGTCGCTTGTCGCCGGATGCGAGGAAGCTCCCGGCGAGCTTGAGATATATCAGGGCCGCCAGTTCAAGACCTATCGCGGTATGGGCTCTATTTCCGCCATGCAGCACGGCTCCAAGGACAGGTATTTCCAGACCGGCAACAAAAAACTTGTTCCGGAGGGCGTCGAGGGGCGCGTTGCCTATAAGGGTCAGCTGTCGGAGACTGTTTTTCAGCTTATGGGCGGCCTGAGAAGCGGTATGGGTTATTGCGGCGCCGAAAATATCGCCAAGCTTAAGGAAACGGCAAGATTTATAAGGATAACCAACGCAGGATTGAAAGAATCTCATCCGCATGATGTTTATATCACCAAAGAGTCTCCCAACTACAGCATGAATCCCTCCAATCTTTGATTTTTAGCCTTTATAAAAGTCTAAAAAAAACACGGATCAAACACTGCGGCATTATAAAGTGTGAACTGAATTAAAAAAAGGCACCCTGCCATGAGAGAAAAGCGTTTCATCTCAAGGCAGGGTGATTTTTTCAATAATTATTTTGCTTTGTTCCAAACTCACTTCTTTTGCCGTTTCCAGTAATTTAGCTGCGGCAGCTGTTCTTCAAAAAAAGCTCGTGCCTGCTGCGAAGGCCAGTTCTCATTGGACAAATGCCCGACAAGAAACTCCGTCAACTCCTCAAGACTTGTGTATACAAATTTTCCGTCTTTATAGCACCACTTACAGTATTCCTCATTAAATGTTCCGTCAGTTTCCTTACTTGTCGAGGAATCGTCCAAAGGCATGCCGCAGCATTGGCAGATCAGCTTGCGCGGGAAACCTAACAGCGTGTTGATTGAAACATCAAACAGTTTCGATAACATTTTCAAAGTCTCTGTATTCGGCATGGTTTCACCGGTTTCCCAACGAGATACCGCCTGTCGGGTAACAAAAATTTTTTCTGCAAGCTCATCCTGGGTTAATCCGCTTTTTGTACGCAGCTGAAAAATAATATCTTTTGTTTCCATATAGTTTCACCACCTCTGCCGATATTATAGCATCGTTGTTTTTCAAAAAACAAGCAACTCGCTGTTGCTGTTGATTTATTTCTGATATAACCGGATCCGCTTTCCTCTTCACGGAAAATCGGGTATCAAAGATCAATTCAAACTTTTTTGAAAACTCATAAATTTTACGCAATTGTCTTGTTCAAGATTCAGCGCGGTACGCTCATATCGCCATACTCTGTCATAGTGCTTTTCCCATGAATCGAGAAGGCGTTTTGCCATAGTTTACAATTCGGATTGCATCAACAATTTCGTTCTTACGGCTCTCGGCATCCGGCAAATCACACACAATATCATTGAGATCATACGGACCGTTTCGGAAGTGACCGACAGAAGCACCGTGGAATTCTCCGTCAATCAACAGGTATTGCAGAGGATCGTGATCATATTCAAGCCCGTCTGTCAGCTTCTCAGCCATCTCCTTCAGAACGTGCTCATGAGCCTTATAAATAAAGTCGTTACGGTGAATCGCATACACAAAATCCAACTCCTTAGGCTCATAGTTTGCCAATAATTCAGCATCATTCTTCAGCATATAACCTGAATCTGATTCAACTAAAACGCCTTCTGCAACTAATTCACCAACTGCCAGCTTGATTTCTTTTTCGGGTATCTTATAAAAGGACTTTGCCATTGCAGTATCGAACCACACAAGGCGATATGCAAATCTTTGAAGAACTCTTTTAAGTGCTTCAAGGCGTGTATATTTTTCTGTATTTACATCAGGAAAAATCTCTCTGAACTTATACCAGCCGCGATCCCACTCGCCGTCATACTGATCCTCATAAATCAGAAAAGCTTCCTGCAAGCGGTGCAAAGCAGGTGTAATCTCTTTTACCAACAAAGATGTTTCTTCTTTGATTTGCCGGATGTTGAGCGGTCCCTCCCGCTCAATCAGTTCCATGACCCGAAGCTGTATTTCGGTTGGTTTTACAAGCGGCTTGCGATAGAGAGCGATGAACAGCTCCACATCTTCCGGCACAATCCATCCTAAATTTCCGCCGGAAAATCTGCCTTTTATCAGTTTTCGTTTCAGCTGACGGTCGCGATTAAATTCAATATCATCAAAATCGGCACGAAAAGAAAGTGTCGGGGGCTGTCCGAATCCGTTCCAGTATACGTTTTGTCCCGGTTGGGTATCACGGTATAATTTTATGTATTCGTCTTCATCCGCTTTGTTTATAAAGCACTGGCGCTCCATTCGGAGAGAGATTATCTTGACATCCATTTTACTTCTTGCCTTTCGACTCGGCATACCACCGTTTGCACTGCTCAATTCTGGCACCATGAGGAGTATCGCCATGCTCGGGATCGCATGAATACTGCGTCAATAATTCGCACGGAATATCCGGGCACTCCCCACAATGTACAATACCTTTATTCTGACAACATACTGCAACGGGGCATTCACCATGGAACGGGCGCCCATTTGTTTCTATACAGCCACCGCAGCCGCAAGTCTCCTTATATTCACAGCCGGTGCAATGTAATCCGCATCTTGAGTCAATCATATGGTTTACCTCCGTTTCTTGTAAACGATGATTTCGGCATCGGAACCGTTATCTCCATACTCACAGACCAAAAGATAATTCTCATCGGCTGTGAGACCGTAACATCTGTTGCTGTTTTTCTTACAAATCTGATTACCAAGATAAATTCTGTCATCGTCCCAGAATTTAATTTTCTGTCCGCCGGGAAGTGAATATTGCAGGTTTATATAAGCACCATACAGCGCATTAAGACCTGTAACTTCCTCCATATCCTCGATTCCGAGAGCATTGAACTCTGCTATCAGCTGTTTTTTTAATTTGCAAGGAGCCTCAAAAGATCTGCCGCAATTTTCACATCCTTTATCTTTACAACATACGGCAATCATGCAAGAACCACCAAACGGATGTCCATTCGTTTCTGTACATCCTCCGCATTCATTTCTCAATCCGCATTCGCTACAGTCTAATCCGCATAACGTTTTCATCATACTACCTCAATTTTTATAAAAACAGCAACTCATTGCCTTCAGGATCGTGCAGTATAAGCTCTTTTCCGCCCCAAACCGCTGTAAACGGCGGCTTGCACTCTATTCCTGCGGCAACAATGTTTTCGTACACCTCATCCATCTTTCCGTTTGTAGAAAAGACAAAGTGATTGCAGACAACACTATTATCCTCATCGCCCTGACGCCAAATCCAGATCATTGGCTCGTTTTCATCCTCTTGTAAAGAAAGCATGGCTCCATACCATTTGTCATCCGGAGAGCGTTCTTCCAGCACCCTAAAACCAAGTTTCTTATAAAACTCGAACACTACTTCCGGCTTTTTACTGTAAATATTGATCCCACTGAACTTAAATTTCACAGAAAACACCTCCTGTTTTTTCTATACTATAACATTTAAAACACGACAACTGTGTGTCATGATTCGTATAAATTTTTTATGGAGTCCAGTGTGGATTTCATTATCTCAACCATTTCCGGAGGACCAAGAACTTTTACTTTGTCTCCGAAACTCAAGAACCATCCCACAGCGCCTTTTTGAGTAGTAAATCCCCACTCGGTATACAGCTTTCCGTCTTCCGTCTCGGTAAAACAGGTATGTCCATATTCTTCGACCAATCTATATTTTACTGATGAATCATAAATCGCAGGAATTATATAGTCATCAGTCATATGAGAACCAAACTGTTTTTTATCTTCCGGGATATCTCTCGCTGTAAACGACTCATCAATAATTTGTAGATCCCATAGGCGGCGGAGCTTATACATACGAAAATCCTGTCGTTCTTTGCAGAACCCGAATACATACCAATCAGACCATTTGAAAACGATCAGGTATGGTTCGATCTGCTTATCTGCTTCGCCTTTGTTATAGCAGTAATGAAACGTGATGCACTTTGATTCTTTGATAGCCTGCTTAATCTGCTCCAGCTTCGGAGCCAGGTCGTCCTTATAGTAGGAGGACAGGTCGATAATCATGTTATCTGCCAACCTGATTGCTGAGCTGCCGCCAATCTTCTGTGCCAGTTTCTCTGCCGATGCGGAATATGAAACACTATCAAGCGATTTAAGGCCCGTAAATATAGCTGCAAGCTCTTGCTCGGTAAACACGGTGGTATCAAGAGAAAAGCCGTCCATGATTGATATACCGCCATTGGCGCCTTGTGTGGTTACGAGAGGGATCCCCGCCTTACAAATGTCCTCAATATCACGATTGATGGTACGGCGGGACACCTCGAATTTTTCGGCGAGGTAAGGAGCCGTAACGGTCTTTTTTTGTTGTAAGGTTGTGATTATTCCGATCAGGCGGTCAATTTTCATCCTGCATCACCTTTATATCACTTGTATCAGGTTATATCTTATTTGGATTTCTTTGCCTTAAAAGCCGAGGTACTTTTTCATAAATTCTTTGTATGATTTCTTGAAAAAATACAGTTTTTTGCATAGCTTTATGATACAAAAGCTTTTAAACATCCGGATCCAAAACTATTCCTTGCCCATAAGATTTGCATATACGGCCGAAAGCAAACCCGATAAAACACAAAACAGTGCCGTTGATATAATGCACATGCCGAATTTCAAGAAAAAATCGGCAAGCGAATCGACCGTGACGGAATAATGACAGGCTGTCCATGCAGCGGAGACGACAGATACAAAAAACGTGAAAACGACAGAGCATACGGAAAAGCTTTTCTTCGTCTTATACATTCGTATAAAATACCAGTTCGCAAGCGAAATCAAAAATCCGGTTGACGGCACGACAAGTGAAAACGCCCAGATCCCGTTTGCCGGCCCGGAAGGCGTGGCTGCCTCAAGCGAGACGCCGACCGTTATGAGCGCAAACGAAAGCAAAAGAAGGAGTGACTGTATCACAGAGGCCTTCCAGTTATTTATACGCACAAAAGAATCGGTCGCAGCCGGAACGGAAGTTTTGACAGCACTGTCATCTTTCATGTTTTCATAAATATGCCGGCATTCCTCGCATTTGCTCAGATGCTCTTCTACTGCCGACGCGCTTTTTTCCGAGCAGCAGCCGTCAATATAAAGCGGAATAAGGTCTTTTATTATATCACATTCCATCTTGGTCACCCCATCATTTCCCTCAGCTTTTGTTTTGAGCGGTAAAACGTTACCCTTGCCCAGCTTTCGCTTTTTCCGAACATCAGGCTTATCTCTTTAAGCGGAACCTGACCGAACACATAAAGCATAAACACCTCTTTGTACGGCTCCTCCATAAGCTTAAGGCAGTTCAGTGCATCGGATGAGAGCTCGTTTTCCAGGATTTGCTCCTCTATATGCGCGGTATCGTCCGGTATCTCCGCGTTTTCAAGCGGGCAAAGCCTTTTGTTTTTGTTATACCATGCAAAATATGTGTTTTTTGCAATCCTGCAAAGCCATGACGGAGCCTTCGATTCGTCTGCAAGCTGCTTTATATTGACGTATGCCCTAAAAAAGGTTTCCTGCGTCAGCTCTTCGGCAAGCGAAACATCTCTGCAAAGCTTTATAAGGTATTTGAATATAAATCCCTGGTTATCCGTAAAAAGCTTTTCAAAATCCGTCACGTTTTCACCGCCTTTTTGCTTACCCCATATAAGATAGGCATAAAAAACTTTCGTTACATGATTTGTCGCAGGCATGCTTCCTTTGTAAAGCATGCGTTTTACCGGGAAAGCACATAAAATGAAAAACAACAAAGTACTTTTTTTATTAAAAAAGAGCGGTGACATGCAAGCCTGACCGCGGGACAGCGGTTTCGAATAAAAAGCAAAATCGTTCCGGCAGGGAAGGGGGATATCCGCCTTATACGGCGAACAAATGGCTTGCGCCTATGTCAGAAGAAGTATGTTTGCCGAATAAACCGTAAAAATTGTTTCCTGGTTCTGTTATTCCTCTATTTTCATTGTCCTCATTTCCTCTTTTGTCACTCCGTTTTTGGCTCCGTAATTTACCCAATATTTTTCTGCCGCTTTTACAAACACTTTGGCGGGAATAGGCATTGTTGTATGCAGTGCGCGATATCTTGAATTGCAAATTGAGGAGGCAAGCTTTTTTATTTTCCCTTTGACAAGAATCTTAAACGGGGAATCGAGTATGGCTTCTCCGCTTCCTATCTTCAGTACCGAGCCGAAGCGATAGCCGTTTTTTTTGCAAAACAGCTTTATCATACAAACTGCCGTATCGTTTTGACCGTGTTCCAAAAAGCCGCAATTTATCAATACCGATACAACCGGCTTGCTCTTTGGAGGATTCAGCTCAAGAGTTTTCAAAAAATCAAGCAGCGTTACCGGGATACCGTCCGCATACAAAGGAAATACCAACAAAACATCGCGAAATTCCGCCATCTTCGAACAAAGATTATGATGGTTTGTTTTGAGTATATTAAAATACTCCGTTTTGCATTTGCTTTTTTTTGAAAAGATTTCCGCATAGCGACGGGAATTTGATCTGACCGCCCGCGGGCTGCCGTTTAAAATCATTATTTTTTCCATTTTTCCACCTCTTTGTTTACGGCATCTTCCAGCAGGGATTCGACCGAGTAAATAATATTGTATTTTTCAAAATTCATATTCAGCGCATTTCTGGCAACAAGCTTTTCGAATAAACCTTTTTCTTCATCGGATATATCGCCGTATGCAATTATAGTTGCGTTTTTTGGTTTTACGTCTCGCTGAACATGGTGTGTTTCTCCGTCGACAAGCCGTATAAAAGCCTGCTGGACGGGAATGGCGCGCTCCAGCATTTTTTTCATGACAGTATCATATCCTCCGTATTTTATACGGCTGATATAAAGCAAAGTGTCGCTTTTTGCAATGGCCGGATAAACCTTTACGGCATCGTCTCTGATAACGCATTTCCCCGGAGTTTTTGTCCAGCAGCCGAAACATCCTACACAGTTTGCGATATTCAGAGCCGATAAATCAATAAATAAAAACGAATCGTTTTCGGGCTTGAATTTCAGAGGTCTGTCGCTCAATATAAGCTTCATCTGCGCGCGATCTCCTTTTTATGTATTTTGTACTTTTAAGGTTATTATAATAAAAAAATCAAAATGTGTCAACAAAGCTATAAAACAACGGCTTTACTGAAAAAACGGGTATGTCAGGCAAACGGTACTCATACCGTCGTATATGTTTGCACAAAATTTTTTTAAAAAATAAAATAACCATGACATAAACTGTCAGGGTTAAATGTTACAGTATATGCGTAGCTACAAAAAACAAAAAAGGAGATTGAAATACATAATCATGAGAAAAAAGCAAAGAGCCGCGAAGCATTGCTCCGCGGCACGGCATGTTCATGGCATAAAAAATTAAGGAGAGATAAGAGGATTTGACGGCTATGCAGTAATCACCAAATCTCTGTTTTGTATCCGTTCCAGGTAGGGGAAGTAAATCCTTTTGCGCCCTCGTGGTAGTAGACGGTAAACGTACCGGCAGGCTCTGCATTTTCTACTCTGAATAATTCAGGGGCGTATCCTTCAAACATGACTTTTTCCATATATATAGAATGAGCAAAAGCATCATCATATATTTGCGTAACCGTAGACGGAATAACAATCTCCGTCAATTTTGTTGAACAAAAAGCATAGGAATCAATGCGCATAAGACCTTCGTTGAGCGTAACTGACTCTAATTCAGGACATGCTAAGGACATTTCCTGAAGCTCTGTTACTGTTGACGAAAGAACAATTTCTTTAAGTCCTGCACCGGCAAAGCAATATCCCTCTATTAGTTTTAAACCCTCATTAAATATTACTTTCTCCAAATTATCGCATTCCATAAAAACACCGCTGAGCAATTCTGTCAATTGATTTGGCAGCATAATCTCGCGAAGATTTGTATTTGCAAAGCAAGAATATCCAATCGTTTGAAGGTTATCACTCCAGGTTATTGTTTCCAAACCAGATTCGCGAAAAGCTCCACCTTGTAATTCGGTAACGCTGTCCGGTAAATTTATATTTTTTAATTCTTTGCATTGTCCAAAGGCACCTTCTCCTATTACAGTTACGGTATCCGGAAGCGTGACACTGAATATATTCATTTTTTCAAATGAACATTCTCCAATCACCGTAACGGGCTTTCCGTTTACCTGTGCGGGAATGACGACGTCTTTGTCATCGCCGAGATATTTGACAACGGTAATGCCTGTGTCATTTTCGGCAAACTCAAAGTCGTCCAGCGGACTTTCAACCGGAGCGCTTTCCTCTCCGGAAGCTGCGGGTTCCGAGGATGTTGACGCCGATACTGCGCCGCTTTCGGGAGCAGATGATTCGCCGCCGTCAGGCTCACAGCCTGTCAGTAAAAGCGACAGCAGCACTGCCGAAAGCAAAACCGAAATGATCTTTTTCATTGCTTCTCTCCTTTTGATGTTTTTGATCATGAACATTATGTTTATACTTCCGTAAACATTATTCAGTATACAGGAAGAATTTGGTTTTGTCAACCGCGGTCAGATTTATGCATCGCCATGCTCGTCATGGTTCCTTATTTGCATTAATCAAAAACAAACAACCGCTTTTTATTGGTTTGTATGAGTTTTATTACGCCAATCAAAATGTTGAAAATATTGATTTTTTATTTTAAAATATGGTATTATTTACCTGCGTTGGAAATCAATGCCGATGCTAACGTATACTGTCTTAAGCGAAACATACACCTACTGAAACGGTCAGGGCTCGACATAGACCACGCCGTATGTGTCAACGCTGCCGACGAAGAACGGAACCGCTTTCAAATACACCTATGACGGTTTAGGCAACATCATGACGGTAAAAGAAAACGACGTGCTTAAGCTGATCCATACCTATTAGTTATAGAAACACGCAAGACAGGCTTACAAAAGTAAACAACCCACCGATCAGCTACGACGATTCGGGGGAGGGCCACAAAATGAACCTGGTATTGTAATTCCTGATTCGGGGTCTGAACCAGGCATATTGTTACCATAAAAGGAGATTGTTATGGGTTATATCAAAATCGAAACAGTAACAAGCAATAAAGAGCGGTTTGCGTTTGAAATTGAATCCGATGGGCTTTACAAAATCAATTGCCTTTCGGGGCTGGCGGTTGAAGCTCCGGATAAAATATGCGAAATATGTATATTTCACAACATTTTTGTGCTTCGAACATAAGATAAAGATTTCAGAACCGGATTTCAGCATGTTTCATTTTTGAAAGATGATAGAAGCGAGAATAATGTTTTAGCTTATGATTTGCGCGGTAATTTTCTGTGGAACATCGGAAGTATCGCAGGAGATATAAAGATGCCGTTTAGCTCCGTTTCCTGTGTTTTAAAAGCAGATGCAGAAAAGGAATTCGGTGTTAAAATACCCGGCAGCACGGATATTTTTCTCAAAGATATTGCAGGTGGTTTTGTTTTTATTATTGATGCTGTAAACAAAAAAATGCTGTATAAGCTATCAGGTAAAGTTAAGTAATATTGCCTGATATCAATATTTTCTCCAACAAAACGGCCGCGGTCTCTACTATTATAGCGAAGGCAAAAGAACCGCGGCTTTTGTTGTACATTTCAATCGAAAGGCAGGTGAGATCAATGGATAACGAGAATGCAGTTTTCAAATATGCAAAGAAAATATTTGGTTTTGCTTATTCAAAAACCCATAATTCATACGATGCTGAGGATCTGTCGCAGGAAATATTGTATCAAATCCTGAATAAACAAACGGATTTCAGCGATATTGAAAACATGGATGCATACGTCTATCGTATTTGCTGCTACACGTGGTCGAATTATTTTCGCAAAAACAAACCGGCATGGAATATGTTGAATTTTTCCCAGCAGCTTATATCGTCTGTTCCTTCTGATGAGAATATTGAAAAAGAACTCATAGACAGCGAGCTGTTCGATAAGCTGCGTCAGGAAATCATGTATCTCAGTCGGACACGGCGCGATATAACGATCATGTACTATTACGAAAACAAAAGCGGAGATGAAATTGCAAAAATTCTCGGTATTCCATCGTCCACCGTTCGCTGGCATATGAGCGAAACAAAAACGATATTAAGGGAGAGAATAGAGATGACTGATACAAATATGATATACAAACCCGTCAAATTAACCGTCGGTCACAACGGCTGGGTACAAAACAATATGAACGGTCTTGCAAGTGATTTGATTATGCAGAATATCTGTGTAATCTGCCGTGATAAACCGCTTTCCATAGAGGAAATTGCCCGAACATTAGGTATTGCAGCAATATACCTTGAAGACAAGATCGACAAACTGTTGTACATGGATTACTTAAAAGAGTGTAAAAAGGGAAGATATCAAACCACCTTTTATATAAGAGACACAAATTACCTTATTTTCGGGGTACGTTTCGAGTACGAAAATATCATGGATTTTGCTTTGCCTATCTATGAAATTGCAAAGCATTGTTTGCCTGCCGTAAAAAAGTCGAACGTTCTTGACGGTGAGTTCAGCGATGATTTTCTTATGTATTCATTGGTTATGATGTACGCTTCCTCTTTCTGCGATAAGCTTGCCGAATACATTGGCAAAAAAAGCGGTATATTTTGGACACGCCCCAAAAGAAAAGACGGCAGTGAGCATTTTGTAGGTGCATCTTTTCCGATTGTCATTCCCGACAAGATAAAAGCCGATAAGGATTTTTACGAATATCTGATAAGAAGCGGCTGCTGCGGTCTGAAAATAAGAGGCAGGGAAAGGGCATCATCTCTGCAATTAGATCAGAAGGAATTCGGCGGATGGCGTGTATTTGAAGTAGACGATCTTACAAGGCTGATCCGCATTAATGAAATTGCCAAAAGCAACGAGGAGCCCAGCGATTATGATAAAGAAGCTATTGCAATTATGTGTGACAAAGGGTATGTGAGGGTTGAAAACGGTAAGCCGATCATTCTTGTGCCAATGGTTAATGTTAATAAGGAAAAAAGTAAGGAAATATTTAATTTTGAAAACGCAGAAACTCCGGACGCCGAGTTAAATTCTCTTCTAAAAGGGCTTTACGACCGCTTTGATGAGTTTGCCGATAGGATCATTAAAGAGCGATCCGAGTATGCCAAGAGCCTACCCAAAAGTCTGGACAAAAATGAATTTAATTATGTAACAACACAGTGTTGCGGTTTTTCCGAATCCGGAGTTATTTATGCGCTTCACAGAAACGGTTATCTTTATAATCCCTCGGAGGATGAAAAAAAGCGCATTTGCACTTTGATCTTTCTTAATTAGGCTGCCGACAAGATTGGAAATTCCTCGCAGGTATTCCTTAGGTAAATATCTGCTGTCCTTTTTCTCATAGCCAGGCATCAACTGATCAAAACCTCATATTTTTATTAAATAAAAAAAAGAAAAGCTGCATTTCAATTATAAAATGCAGCTTTTTTGGTTGCGGGGGAAGGACTTGAACCAACGACCTCCGGGTTATGAGCCCGACGAGCTACCAACTGCTCTACCCCGCGATATAGAATTGTTTGCGACCTGTAATTGAGCCGGCAAATTTGGTGCCGGAAATCGGGCTCGAACCGATACGAGATTTAAGTCTCACGGGATTTTAAGTCCCGGGCGTCTGCCAATTCCGCCACTCCGGCATTTAGTCCGCTTAAATATATTACCACATGAGGCATGGAATGTCAAGAGAAAAATCAAATTTCTTTTTTGCAGATTATTTTTCCCCTAAATTGCAATATCAAATAGGACATTATGAAAAACAAAATCAGAGCAGTGGTAATTGAAGATTTTACGAGGCAAATG
>CASGBM010000057.1 GCA_949299615.1 uncultured Eubacteriales bacterium
ATAATCATTGGTAAGTTCGCCGTAGTAAATCCGCGGCTGTTTCACTTCCGGCATTCCCCCTGTCGACTGCAAAGGAATATCCTTGATATAAAACTCAGGCTGTCCCTCTGCGGTTACACGGTTAATGGGGCTTGCCACCACGCCAAAGCCGTGCGTATACCGAAACATTTGATTTGCGTAGGAACGGGCGGATTCTTCCATGTTGTCTTTGTTCATTTCGCGGGCAGCCAAAAATACTGCTTGCAACTTTCCATCAATCATATACGGAGCAATGTCTATATCCTGAAACGTATAATAACGCTTGAAATATTGCAGCTGATTATACGCCGTTAAGGTCGCCTGAAAATCCGTAATTCGGATATTATCGATCTGGTTCTGGTTTTCCGTAAAATCTTGAAGAGTAAGATCATTTTGTATTGTAAACTCCTTTTCGTCCACTTGATCCAAGCCATAGCCATGTTTTGTTGCTTCCATGTTATAGGAAATGAACTGGCTTTGCATATTCCTCTCATTCGGACTGACCACCAGTGATTCGGTAAGAAGTGCCGCCGCCGCAACCAGTATATATGCCGCAGGTACGACAGCAATGGACACAATGGTTGCAATATACTTTTTCCGGTACAAAAACAGAATTACCAGTAAAATAACTAAAATAATTAAAATCGGTGCAAATTGATAAAATTTCATCCAAATATTTGCTTCAATATATCCTGCGCCAAAGATGTCGTTTTCTTTCCCAAAGGAAGAATACATTACGTTTTCAGCTAAAAAACGATACGACAGCGTTGAAAGCGCAAAATAAACAAGCACATTAACAACTGTATGGATAAAGGCGCCTCGGTGGTTTAGAACAATATCTTTCAAATTTTTTGACCCATGGGTCAAAAACAACGCCAGATACACAGCAATCATAATAACAATTTGCAGCATCAGCGCGCTTTTTAATCCGCTTACCGCTGTCATTAAAAACGGTCTTGAAAAAATGTAATACCCTATGTCCTGTGAAAACAGCGGATCGGCTACCCCAAACTCGCCTCCGTTTACCGCGAGCAAAAGTTTCATATAAAGATCATTTCCCAAAACATTGCTTCCCATCAGCGCCAATGCAACGCACAAAACAATATATGGCCATTTTTTCTCCAAAAACCGGATGGAAAGCAGACGGTTCACTGCCAGTTTTTTAATGAGAAATAGATTAATCATTAAAAGCGCAAACAGAAATACAAAACCAACAGACTGCGTCGCCGCTTTTGCAAACAAATTTGTCCAAAAAACACCGGTAAAATTTTCACCGATCTCTTGAATCTGCCAATACTCCATAAAGAAATTATATGCTGAAATCAGCACGGCGGCAGCTATTAAAATTACTAACGCCGCAACGGCCCAAGCCGTGGCGTGCTTTGGCATTTTAAATTTTGGAAAACCGGATGACGGACCCCCGGAAGCATATCTTCCGCTATTTTCGCTGTCGTTATTATCCGTTCCTCCAAAATGAAACTGGTTAAAAAAATCTTCCATAAATTTTCCTCCGATCTAGTGAGACATTTCATTGTCTTCCGGGAATAACGCCTCCGCAAACTTTTTCGGATGAAATTCCCGCAAATCGTCAATGCCTTCTCCGATACCAATAAATTTCACACCAATATTCTGTTCTTTTGAAAGTGCGATAATGACGCCGCCTTTTGCCGTTCCATCTAATTTTGTTAAAATAACTCCCGTAATTTTTGCCACAGAAGCAAATTCCCGTGCTTGAATCAAGGCGTTTTGCCCTGTGGAACCGTCTAGAACCAATAACACTTCATTATCTGCGCTGCCGGTTTCCCTTTCAATCACGCGCGCGGTTTTTTTCAGCTCTTCCATTAAATTTTTCTTATTATGCAGTCTGCCTGCCGTATCACAGATGACAATATCTGCTCCGCGCGATTTTGCGGCAGCAATCGCATCAAAAACGACAGCCGATGGATCGGATCCTTCCTGGTGCTTCACAATGTCCACTCCGGCACGCTCTGCCCAAATTTGCAGCTGATCAATTGCCGCTGCCCGAAACGTGTCCGCCGCGGCTAAAATCACTTTTTTCCCTTCGCTTTTATAACGCGCCGCCATTTTCCCGATCGAAGTCGTTTTCCCAACGCCATTGACGCCGATTACCATGATAACCGTTGGTTTTTTACTGGTATCAATCCGGCTTTCCTGGTCAGAAAGGATTTCTGATATAATCGCCTTTAAAATTCCCTTTAACTCGCCTGCTTCTTTTACGCCTTGCTCTTTTGCTCTTTTTCTCAGTTCCCCAATAATATAAAGCGAGGTGTCTACGCCGATATCCGCCATAATCAGTGCTTCTTCCAATTCTTCAAACAACTCTTCGTCCACTGTCTGAAAAGAAGCTAAAACAGTGTCCACTCTGTCCACAATGGCGCTGCGCGTTTTGTTCAGTCCTTCTTTTAACCGGGCAAAAAAACCTTTTGACTCAGGCGGCTCTGCTGCCGCTTCCGGATTTGTTTCCGAATCTGCTGGCTGCTCGACGCTTACCTCGTCGGCACCTTCCTTGTCATACGAAGGAGCCGTTCTTTCATCGGACTGTTTTGCTTTTTCCTCATTTTCATCAATATCTAAATCCATATTTTTGTCCTCAAAATCAGGAGCTACATCCGCGAACGAAGAACTCTCCTCGTTCTTCTGCAGATCATTTTGATCTGAAGTCTCTTCGTTTTGCCGGCTATCCTCTTCTTTCTGCAAAGCAGCCTCCGAAAAATCGTCTTCTTCCCGGCGGTTCTTTTTTTTCCATTTCCCAAAAAAACCGTTTTTCACCGCATCCACTCTCCTATCGAATAAAACCGATTACCTGCTCGTTTTCATGCTTTCTGCCACGCCCCATTAGGGTTTCTACTGCAAGACGCGGGGCTTTCCCTTCAAACAGCACCGCGTAAGCCTGTTCTGTAATCGGCATCTCCACATTCATCCTCTGTGCCAGCTTATATGCCGCTTTGGTAGTATAAACACCTTCCACCACCATTTTCACCCGATCCATTGCCTCCTGCGGAGAAACGCCCTGACCGATTAAAATTCCGGCCCGGCGGTTTCGGGAGTGCATACTGGTACAAGTTACAATCAAATCGCCCATACCGGAAAGACCGCTAAACGTCGCAATGTCCGCACCGGACGCAACGCCCAGCCGCGCAATTTCCGACATGCCGCGCGTCATCAGCGCCGCCTTGCAGTTGTCGCCCAATTCCAGTCCATCAGACATGCCGGCACACAAAGCGATTACATTTTTCAATGCGCCGCCCAGCTCTACTCCCGTCATGTCCAAGCTGGTATAAACCCGAAATGTGTCGCACATCAGCGCATCTTGAATATACTGTGCCACTTCCATTGTGCGGGCGGCTACCACGTTGGTAGTAGGCAGACAACGCGCCACTTCTTCCGCGTGGGACGGTCCGGACATTACCGCCACTTCCGCCTGCGGAATTGCATCTTTTATCGTAACAGAAAGCCGTTTTTGGTTATCCTGATCCAATCCTTTTGAGGCATTTACAATAATTTTCCCTTTTGGCACGAACGGCGCAAGTGCTTCTGCTGTCTGACGAACCGCCTTTGACGGCGGAACCATAACAATGAAATCTACCTCTTTAACCGCCTGTTCCAATTGATCTGTATAATGAATGGAATCTGCGAGCATAACTCCTGGCAGAAACGCTTTATTTTCTTTGTCTTTTGCCAGCTGCTCCGACTCCTCTTTCAAATATGACCACAAATTGACCTGATACCCTTGCCGGGCAAGCAAAGTGCTGATTGCTGTTCCCCATCCGCCGGATCCGATCACTGCAATTGTACGACTCATTTTCCGACCTCCTTATGTCTATTTCTTTGTCCCCAGCTTTGATTCTGTTCCCTTTAGCAGCCTGCTCATGTTGGAGCGGTGCTGATATAGCGCTAAAATAGCAATTACAATGGATAATGCGATGTAGTATGGCACATATTCTGCCTTGTTATTCATATTAAAAGCAATTACAAACAGCGGATATAGAATTGCTCCGCACACCGAACCGAGCGAGACATAGCGCGTTACCGCCATGATCAGTATACTGATAATCGTGAGCATAAGCCCTATTCTCCAATCCAGCATCATGATGCAGGAAATGGATGCCAGCACGCCTTTTCCTCCGCGAAATCCAAAATAAACCGGAAAATTATGTCCCAAAACTGCGCCCAAACCGGCAACATATTTGCAGTAAAGCATAATATTTTTTTCGGCAGGAAATACGAAATGAGCGATGGTATAAGCAATCAAAATGGCCAGCACAGTCTTTAAAATATCGCCCAATACTACCACGACCGCAGCTTTTTTCCCAAAGGTACGCAAAGTATTTGTTGCACCTGCGTTTCCGCTTCCTTGCTTGCGAATATCCGAACCTAAAATTTTTCCCACGATCACAGAGGTGTTTATGCTCCCCAACAAGTAACCGATCAGCAAACAGCTCCCTAATACAACATAAAACATATGATTCCTCCTATTTACTCTTTACCATTGTCGCCGCGCTCACGGACAATAAATTTAACCGGTGTTCCTTCCAGCCCAAACACGCCGCGGATTTGATTTTCCAAATAGCGAAGGTACGAAAAATGCATCAATTCTTTTTTATTGACAAAAACCACAAAAGTCGGCGGGCAAGTTGCTGCCTGCGTCATATAATAAATTTTAAGCCGTTTGCCTTTATCCGACGGCGGCTGTACTTTCATCGTCGCTTCAGTTAAAACGTCATTAAGCATACCGGTTTTAATTCGCATGGAATTTTGCTCATGCACATATCCAATTAATTCAAACAATCGATGAACTCTTTGTCCGGTTAATGCCGAAATAAAGTGCACCGGTGCATACATCATGAACGGCAGTTCTTCCATTACGCTGTTGCGAAAATTTTTCATTGTATTGGTGTCTTTTTCCAGCAAATCCCACTTATTCACCGCAATAATACACGCTTTCCCCAAATCGTGCGCATATCCCGCAATTTTAGAGTCCTGCTCTGTTACCCCTTGCGTCGCATCAATCACGATAATGCAAACAGCCGATCGCTCCACCGCCGCCAAAGACCGAATTACGCTGTAACGCTCAATGGTATCGTCAATCTTTCCTCTTTTGCGCATTCCTGCGGTATCCACCAGTGTGTATGACACCCCATCTTTCTCAAACTGGGTGTCAATTGCATCGCGTGTCGTGCCGGCAATATCGCTGACTATAACGCGGTCTTCCCCTAAAATACGGTTAATCAGCGAAGACTTGCCCGCGTTTGGTCTGCCTACCACTGCAACACGAAGCGAGTCAGTGTCATCTTCTTCCTCCTGGGTCTGCGGAAGAGTTTGTACTACCTCGTCCAAGAGGTCACCAACCCCCAATCCATGAATGGATGATACCGGATGGGGATCTCCCAGACCCAAATTATAAAACTCATAGAGTTCCATCGGCGGATCGCCAATATTATCAACCTTATTTGCCGCAACAACAACCGGCTTGCCGGATTTGCGAAGCAGCGCCGCAACATCCGCGTCCGCCGCCACCAAGCCGTCCTGCACGTTTACCATAAAAATAATGGTATCAGCATGATCGATTGCCATTTCCGCCTGGAGGCGCATTCCTTTTAAAATTACGTCATCGTTTTTCGGCTCAATCCCACCGGTATCAATCAAAAGAAATTTTTTCCCACACCATTCTGCTTCCCGGTAGATCCGGTCACGAGTCACACCGGGCGTGTCGTCCACAATGGACACCCGCTCACCGATGATCTTATTAAACAGTGTGGATTTCCCCACATTGGGCCGTCCAACGATAGCTACAACTGCATTAGTCATATGTTCTCCTCATTTCGCGCATTTAAAACTGCCTCAATAAAGGCAAACCCATCATTTTCCACAGGAATTGCCTTCACATTCAATTCCTGCTCCAGTTCACCTATAGAAATGTTATCTAAAAAAACATCCTCATCGGCTTTTAGCATGGAGCGGGTAAACAAAAGCCGGCACATTGGTTTTCCTTTCAGCTGCTGAATAATATCCTGTCCGCAAAGCAAGCCGGAAACCGAAACTTTTCCGCCAAAAAAGTCATTTTTAATTGCAACAACTTCTGTTTCCAGCGGGTAACGAGCCGCTATTGTTTCAACCCAGCCCTTGATAAAAGGATATGCCAGTTTCCCGGTTGCTATCACCGTTTTTTCCTGCCGGTTTTGCCGCCAGTGCTTCTTGAGCGCCTGCTCAATTTCTTCTTCCATGCTGGCAAGCATGCCAACCCCGTTTTCGATTTGCGGAAAATCCTCATATTCTTCCGCCTTCGGAACCGCAAGGCCGGCAAGCAAATAAAACTCATCGCTGGCGTAGACTAATCGGGAACCAAAACGGTTTAAAAACTCATTTTGCCAAAGCTCCACTTGGCGCACAATTTCAGCACAGTCGGAGGGTGTAAAGGCTTCTAATGGATATAAATTTTCCCGGTACCGTGTCAAACCAACCGGAACAATTGAAATGCTGATTAATTCAGGGAAAAAGCCAGCCAAATCAGTGATTGTCCGCTTAAGTTCTTTCCCGTCGTTTACCCCTTTGCACAAAACAATCTGCATATTCATACAGATATGGTTTTCCTTTAACATCTGACAGTATTTTATCACATTGCGCGCATTTTTATTATGGAGCATTTTTTCACGCAAATCCAGATTGGTTGTATGAATAGATATGTTTACAGGAGAAATGTGATAGCGGATCAGACGGCGGATGTCTTTCTCCTGCATATTGGTAAAGGTAACATAGTTCCCGTATAAAAAAGACAGCCGTGAATCGTCGTCTTTAAAATACAGCGATTTCCGCATATGGGGCGGAAGTTGGTCAATGAAACAGAATATGCAGCGGTTTGCACAGCTTTTTGGACTATCAAACAACATATTTTTAAAACGGATTCCCAAATCTTCCTGTGTTTCATTTATAATTTCAAATTCTACCCATTCCCCGTTTTCCTTTTGCACGGTAAGTACAATTTCTTCTTCCGATGCTAAAAACTGGTAATCCAAAAAGTCAATAATATCTGTATCGTTAATTTTGCAAACCGTGTCTCCCCGGCAAATACCTAATTCATCCGCAATACTCCCGGGGTCCACGCTTTCAACCACCGCATAATACTTCATAGCCTCACCGCCTTTCTTCTCTTTTTAAATCAATACCAGCTTACGCTTTCTGCCAAAATATCGCAAAAAAACTGTCAAAATACCACATATATTTTCCAATATCATACATATTTCATATATACAAAAATAGAGAAGACACAAACTGCCTTCTCTACCAGATTCATTGCAAGTGAAATTACGCCTGCGCTTTTACCACTTCTTTGCCGTTGTAGTAACCGCATGCTTTGCACACTCTATGAGGCATTTTGTATTCGCCGCACTGAGGACAGCTAACCATCCCCGGTATCGCCAGCTTCCAGTTTGCCCTTCTTTTATCGCGTCTTGCTTTTGAAGTTTTTCTCTTAGGTACTGCCATCTTGCTACACCCCCTACTCGTCTATCAACAATTTTTTGAGCCCTGCCATTCTGGGGTCAATTTCGTCTTTCCCACAGGAACAGTCCGTGACATTACGATCCGCCCCGCATATGGGACAGAGACCCTTGCAGTCTTCCCTGCAAAGATACTTTAATGACAGGTTTACTAAAATATTACTTTCAATAATATCATCCAGATCCACTTCGTGACCCTCAAAAATCAAAACAGCGTCCCTATCTGATACATCGTCAGTACTATTCACTAACATTTCAATAAAATCAATGTCAAAGTCCTTTTCCAGTTCTTTCATGCAGCGAGCGCACAGCGCTGTAAAAGAGCCCTTCACATTGGCTTTAAACTCAAGGAGATCCCCTATATTGGTAATCGTCCCTTCAAACCACACATCGTCATGAAAAAAAGGTCCGGTTCCCGATAAGGAATCCTGGGAAAAATTTACCTTTCCAGATACAGAAAGGCTTTCCCCTTCCGCTTTCAAAACGGATGAAACATCATACATCATGGTATTCACTCCCAAACAATGCACTATCTATTATATCTTTTTCCAGGGCTCTTGTCAAGATTTTTTTTATAAGCAGCCGTGAAATATTCACCGCTTGATAAATTTTAACCTGCGGCTTGATACAGTCAAATGAAACGCGGCATGGATTCTGCCAAAGAAACAGCGAATCCATGCCGCATATTTATATGCCCATCTCGTCAAAAGATTTTAAAATTCCCTGCGTCACAGCTTCTGCCAGCTGATCCCGGTAAGAGGCATCCAACATTTTTTGTCTGTCTTCGGCATTGGTGATAAAACCGACCTCCACCAATGCTGCCGGCATTTGTGTTGTACGAATCACCGCCAAATTCTTCCCATCTTTAATTCCGCGGTCTTTTGCGCCCGTTGCCGCAATCAATTCATCTTGGATATTTTGTGATAAAATTTTACTCGTTATTCCGTTATATTCACTGCCGCCTTCTAAATATCCCCATGTCTCTATACCGCTTGCTTCTGCCGGCTCCGCTGAGTTTGTATGGATGCTGACAAACAGTGTCGTACCCATTTCGTTTGCAATCGAACCAACCTGTTGAAAATCAACATATGTATCCGTAGTGCGAATCATATGTACCTGAACTCCCGCAGCCTCCAGCTTTTGCTGTACCCGAAGCGCCACATCAAGATTAATATCCTTTTCCTGCGCAACCACATTGCCTTCTTCGTCCCGGTAAATGGCGCCTGGGTCATCACCGCCATGTCCCGCATCAATTGTCACATACCGGCTGAGCGGCGCTTGAGAGGGCGTTGGCTCCGGTGAAACAGATGGCTGCGGTGAAATAATAGATTCCGGCGGAATTACCGGTTCCGGCTGCTTTTCTGCGTCCGGCAACGGTGTTTCAGATGCAGACGGCAGATTTTGCTCCTCATCCTCCTGCAGGCGAACCGTAACCACAACGCTGGGTCCGTCTGTATCCACAGTATATACCGAAGCTTCTGTTAAATCAATTACGATTCTTGTTGCATCTTCGTGCTCCCCAATCCGAATTTGCTGCACATTTTTCTCCCCTACAGCTATCGTATTTTTTCCAGTTTGATTTTTCATGCCATAAAAATCAATTACCACCCTATCGGGATTTTCCATAGAGAAATCCGCATATTCAGCATTTTGCGCATCCGTAAGGATAGTAACAAAACCAGCTGTACCAGCTGCATTTTTTTCCCATTTTACATTAGTTACATGATAGGATATAGCCGGCTGATCCATACATATGGTATCGTTTTCTGAGTCAAACTCGACCAAAAGCCCCATTTGTTCTGCGACAAAACGCGCCGGAGCCATCGTTTTTTCATTAATGATTTTCGGAGCAATCGGCATAACAAGATTTTGTGTTCCAACCTGAGCGCTGGTAGAATTTACTCTCAGAAGAAGAATTTTACTGTCAAAGGTAATTTTTATAATCCCGTTCTGGCCGTCCCAATCCACCTTTGCTCCCAAGGTTTCAAACACCTCGCGCACCGGAACAACGGAATATCCTTCAAACACGATCGGCGGCATAGATGTTTCAAGAAACTCGCCGTTTATTTTCAAACGAAACTCATTTCCTTCATATGGATGCCAAGCGTTATCATAGTAATACTCGCGCGCTGCCGCAAAAATTGTCATCGACATTTGAACCAGCATCACCAGTAAAAGCAGTGCCGCAAGCCATACTTTTTTCCGCATAAATACCTCCCCGTTTCTTTTCCGTAAACAAAACCTCTTTAACGCAAGCTGTTCATATATCCTTCTAAAATTAATTCCGCGGATACAGCATCTACTGTTTCTTTCCGTTTTCTTCCCCGAACATTCAGTTCACTCAAATAACTGTGTGCTGCAACGGTTGTCAATCTTTCGTCCCAAAAGCAAATCGGGACTTGTGTATATTGCCCCAAGCGCTCCGCAAACGCATAGGTCGCCTCAGAACGAAAACCTTCAGAACCATCCATATTTTTCGGCAAACCAACTACAATTTGCTTGACTTGCTTTTCATGTATAATTTGATTTATTTCTTCTAACAGCCGTTTCCCGCCTGTATTTTTTAAAACGGTATAGCCTTGTGCCATCATTCCCAGCGGGTCAGATAACGCGATTCCAACGCGCGCTTCCCCGTAATCAATTCCCATAAATCTCATCATAAATCCGATTGCCTTTCTAAATTTATTTCGGCATGCTATCAGCATTATGTTATTTTCGCGCACACAAACCCATTTGCCGCTAGTCTTCTTCCTGCATCAGCCGAAAGGCAATTTGTGCATTTTCCTTTGCTTTCTTCTTCAGTACATCCATATTTTTTTCCAAATGTTCGCGAATCGCCCTCTCATTTTGAATGACATTTCGAATGGTTTGTTCCAATTCTTGATTCGTTAGAGTCTCCGCCGGAACAAAATAATCCATCCCCAAATATTTCATAAAACCGCTTACTTTTGGATCATATGCAATGCCAACTGTCGGAACGTCAACAGTTGCCGCGTAAATCAACGAATGCAATCGCATTGCAAGCATAATGCGGCACGCTCCGACGACAGAAACAATTTCTTCCGCCGTGCATCGCTTGGTTAAAATCAAGCCCGGCGTTTCCATTTTTGCCGCAACCAGTTTGGAAAACTGGATGTCTTCTGGAAATTTTAGCGGCAAAAACAAAGGCTGCATTCCATGCTGCATACAAATACTGTCCAGCGCTTCTGCCACCTGCAGTGCAAAATCCGGCCGGCAATTTTTCCAGCTGCGCACAGATATGCCAAGATAGGGCATATCCGCTCCGCCGCCGCAGCTTTGAATGAGCTCTTTTGCTTTTTCCGCCGGCGACGGCACGATCGTAAGCGCAGGATCGGCTGTAACCAAAACATTATCTAAAGATATACCCAATTTTCTCAGTTCCTCCAGCGAGTTTTCTTCCCGCAGTGTAATGAAATCGACCTGCGAAAGAATATTTCTTGCCGACTCTCGGTTTTTCTGACGGTTGATCGGACCAATTCCATTGGCATAAACCATCACTTTTACGCCCAACTGCTTTGCTGTTTTCATCACTGTCAGATAGTACCACAAAGACTTGCTGGATGTCACATCCTGCAGCAAACTGCCGCCTCCGCTGATTAATAGTTTACTGGAACGGATGGTCTTTCGCAGTTTATGAATGCCATAACGGTTAATAGAATACACACCGTATTCCTCCGCTGTTTTCTTCGGCGATTTTGATAACACACAAAGGCGAATATGGGGACAAATCTCCCGCAGATTTTGTATCATCGCATATAAAAGCGCCTCGTCGCCGGAATTTTCAAACCCATAATAACCGGAAATAACGGCGTCAAACCGCTTGGGATCCACGGCGGCACAATACATTTTCACTGCGTCGTCCGCCATCCGCCTCACAGAATAATCTTTTTTAATGAGTTCTCTGCCGTAATTGCCCAAACGCTGATTTTCTTCCTTTGGATTATCCAAAAGCACACACAAATCCCGAAGCAACAACTCCGGCGCGGATTGCTCCAATCCGCGGCAGCAAAAGTTTGTATCAATGCCCACGGCAAGCTTGTCCTCATCAAAGATACCGATATAGCCTTCGTTTCCTGCCACAATGACAGGTTTTGCACACGCCATTGCTTCCAGCGCTGATCGGGATACCCCGACAAAAATATCACCAAGGTTGGCAAATTTATAAATATCAGATCTTCCGCCCGTCAGTGTGATATAGTTTTTATGCGCAGCTTGATTTGCTGCATCTGCTTTTTCTTTCAGCTTGTCAAAAACATTGCCGCCGCCAACAATCACAATTTCAAGATCCGGGCGTTTTTCCAGCAATTTAGGGGCAATTTCAACTAGGTGAAAAGCAACCAGCGCACGGTCTTCATCCATGCGGCTGATATAAACAATTTTTGTAGAGTCCTGCTTTAAATCAAACTCGCTGATAATCTGTGAAGTGTCGGCCTCAGGAGAAAATTTATCCGTGTCTATCCCATTGATTGTGACAAAAATATCTGTTGGGTTAATGTGGTAATTATCCATCAAATAGGTTTTGATATCCTCGCTGACTGCGACAACTTTTTCTCCCCAATCAGAAATGTATTTTAAGCCGTGCCCTGTTTTAAACACCCAATGCGCCGTTGTCACAAAAGTAAAACGCATAAAATGATTTAAAATCCCACACAAAAACGCCGGAATCCGGCCATGTGCATGAACAATATCAATCTTCTCGCTGCGGATAATACTCTTTAAAAGAAAAAGCGACCGCATCACTTTGCCCGGGCTTTTGGTGTCATAAACGGTTTCTTCTTCCATGGTGTTCCATGCGCCGCAAAGCGTGCATTTGCCTATCCATTTCGGAGATTGGTAGCCGCATTCTGTACATACATAAACTGTTTTGGTTTTCATTTTTTCACCCCTTTTATCTTATTTTGCTTTGAAAGGCAACTGCCTTGCCGATGATACGGGTTTTGTTAAGCTCTTCTCCGACGTAAACTATCGGCGCGTATTTTGAGTTTTCCGCGTTTAAAACAAGCTTTGCTTCTTCAGGATAGTAGTATACGCGTTTTAAGGTTGCTTCGTCTCCGATTACGACCGCGGCAATTTCGCCGTTTTCCACGGTCGGCTGTGCCTTTAAAAATACATAGTCGCCGTCATAAATGCGGGCGTTTATCATGCTGTCCCCTTTGGCGATAAGACAAAAGTCAGCGTCAAGCCCGTCGCCGGCGTCAATATATGAATATTCTT
>CASGBM010000058.1 GCA_949299615.1 uncultured Eubacteriales bacterium
GAACCTAAAAATAGCATTTTAATGCTGTTTTTAGGTGTGAAATTGTAAATTTCACACAAATGGTTTCGCAAAACCATTTGTTCAGTAGACATTATTTAGGAGGATTTTCATGATGCCAACCGAAGACAGGCGCGTTCGAAAAACCAAAAAAGCCATGACAAAAGCACTTGCCCAGCTGCTTTTGGAAAAGCCGCTGGCAAGCATTAGCGTGCGCGAAATTGCAGAACTTGCCGACATTAACCGCGGCACTTTTTATCTGCATTATCATGATGTTTACGATATGGTGGAAAAACTGCAAAATGAAATTTTTGACCAGTTTAATGAAATTGTAGACCGGTATGAACCCCGCGACGGAACAGATGAGCTGTTTCCTCTGCTGGTCGCGCAGTTTCAGTTTCTTTCAGAAAACGCTGAGCTTGCAAAGGCGCTGATTGGGAAAAACGGTGACGCCGCATTTGTGGATAAATTAAAAGTGATCATCAGAGAGAAATGTTTTGTTAATGTCAAAAAAATATTAAAAATAAAAAATGAATGCGAATTTGATTATTTTTATCATTTTATCGTCTCAGGATGTATCGGCATTTGCAGCGCTTGGCTGTTCGGCGGAAGGAAAGAGTCTCCTGCTGAAATGGCTGCTTTGATAGAAAATCTGATCGTAAACGGCGCTGCTGTATTAAAATAATATAGCAAAACAAAACTTGATTTTTAAAATTACGGATGAATTGCTGTAGTTTTGATAAAATAAAGCTATAGCCATATAAAGGAGAAAAATTTCATGAAATTGATTTTAAGCGATAAGCCTCTTAAAATTGACCGTAAAAACGATGACACGATTACATTCATTGACCTGTCAGCGTTAAATATTTCAAATTGCATCGGCTGTTTTGGCTGCTGGACAAAAACGCCGGGAAAATGCGTGATCCGCGACGATGCTACCATGGTCTATCCGAAAATTGCCGCCAGCGATCATTTGTTGTACGTCAGCCGGATCAAATACGGCGGCTACGATACCGTTATGAAAACCATGCTGGAGCGGGCGATTCCGGTTCAGCAGGCATTTATCCGAATGGTAAACGGGGAAACACACCATGTTCAGCGCGCCGTTGTGCCGAAAAAGGCTGTCATCCTAGCATACGGCGAAATCAGCGAAGAAGAACAGGAGCTTTTCAGGCGGCTGATTACAAGAAATGCGCACAACATGAATTTTGAAAGCTATCACGTGCGGTTCTGTACAGAAGATGCGGTTGATGAAACAGTAAACAGCGAGGTAGAAAAATGGGAAAAATGATGATATTAAACGGAAGCCCCAGGGCTCCCCGGTCAAATTCGAAACAGTACGCGCAGATTTTTTCCGAAAAATATGAATCCGAAACAGAATACTATAATATATCAAAAAACAATCATCTGGAGCTTTGCGAGAAAATGGCTGGTTTTAGCCATGTACTGCTCGTGTTTCCTCTCTATGCAGACGCCATCCCCGTCACGCTTCTCCATTTTTTAAAAACACTCGAGCAGCACCCGCCAATCACAAAGCCGGTTATATCTGTTCTCATTAACTGCGGTTTTTTAGAATATCAGCAAAATGAAATCGCCGTTGAAATGATCCGCCTTTTTTGCCGGCAAAACGGCTACCGTTTCGGCTCGGTTTTAAAAATTGGGAGTGGTGAAGCTATTTTAGGCACGCCATTTCGCTTTTTGGTTGTCAAAAAAATAAAAAAATTGGCAGTTTCCATTGCCACAGGAAAATATAAAACCCTGCACGTGACCATGCCGCTGCCGCGCCGAATGTTTATTGCCGCTTCCACTCGTTATTGGACAGAATACGGCAGAAAAAACGGGATTACAAAAGAACAAATGGAAACGATGCAGATTGAACAATAGTTACTATGCGCTAAAAAATACAATACAAAAACCGCGCTTTGCTTTCTCTGAGAAAACAAAGCGCGGTTTTTTTACCAAATCTTATTCGATCGGCGTTCCGTCTGCATGGAAAACCGGCAGCGGCGCCAAACAGATAATGTCATTCCGGCTAATTGCGTCGCCCTCAGCCAGCACAGCCATCCGGGCAGCAACCTCGCCGCCTGCCTGTCGGATCAGAGTCTCCATTGCAGCCAGCGATTCGCCTGTGGAAATCACATCGTCCACAATTAAAATTCGCTTGCCGCGCATGGCATCTGCCTCTTGACCGCCGATACACAAAATCTGCCTGTGATCCGTCGTGATGGAGTCAACCTCTGTTGTCAAAACATCACGCATATACAGTTTCGGTCCTTTGCGGGCAACAATATAATCGTTTCGTCCTGCCTGCCGCGCCATCTCATACAAAAGCGGGATTCCTTTGGATTCCGCCGTTACCATCACATCGTACTCCGGTGCCTTTTTTAAAAGTTCCGCCGCACAACGTTTTGTCAGCTCCACATCACCGAACATAATAAACGCCGCAATGTAAAAATCATCTGCAACACGGCAAAGCGGCAGCTGTCGCTCCAGTCCCGCTACCTGTAATAGATATGACCGTTCTGTCATAAAATAATCCTTCTTTCCGTTAAATTCCTGCGGCCTGCAAAGCCAAGGTGAGAATCCGGAGCATAAACAGCGCAAATGATACCCACATAACCGGATGGATCTCACGCACTTTTCCGGTGCAAATCTTCAAAATAACCCAGGTGATGATACCAAACATAATTCCGTTTGCAATGGAATAGGTGAACGGCATCATGATAATTGCCATAAATCCGCCGATTACGTCTGCAATGTCTCCCTCAAACGTCATCTTTTTCACTGCGCCGATCATCAAAAGACCAACAAAAACAAGCGCCGGAGTGGTGGCAAATCCCGGAATTGCTAAAAAGATTGGGGAGAAGAACAGCGCAATTACAAACAATCCGGCAACTACAACTGCCGTCAATCCCGTGCGGCCGCCCTGCGCCACACCTGCGCTGCTTTCTACATAACTGGTAACCGTCGAAGTTCCCAGGCATGCGCCCACAACCGTTCCGACGGCATCTGCAAGCAATGCACCGCCTGCGCGCGGCAGGTTGCCGTCTTTATCCAAAAGGTTTCCTTTGTCTGCCACGCCGATCAGCGTTCCCACGGTGTCAAACAAGTCGACAAACAGGAAGGAGAACACAATCACCGCAAATTCCAGCAGATGTCCGGAAATATAAGAGAAGTTAAAGCTAAACAGCGCCGGCGCCGCCGGAAGGAAATGATAATTTGAAAAATCCGGGAACAGTGAATATGCACCCGCTTCAATATCAACCTGATACCAGCCGATCAGCTGAGCGATCATGCCCAAAATCCATGTCCCTAAAATACCCCATAAAATAGACCCCGGTACTTTGTGATGGTGCAATACCGCAATAATAATTAAACCGACAATTGCCAGTGCAAACTGCGGCGAGGTAATGCTGCCCATGTTTACCAGCGTGGAGGCGTCGGCAATCACAATCCCTGCGCCTTTCAGTCCAACAATCGTGATAAACAAACCAATTCCGGCGGTAATTCCCAGTTTCAGGTTTGCCGGCACCTTGTTAACCAGTGTTTCGCGGAACTTAAACAGCGATAAGATGATGAAAATAATACCTTCTACCAAAACCGCTGTTAAAGCAATTGTCCACGGATTGGTTACGCCAGCCTCTGCCATCGGTACACAAACCGAATAGGCAAAATACGCGTTGAGCCCCATACCGGACGCAAGCGCAACCGGATAGTTTGCAAAAAATGCCATACAAAGGGTTGCAAGCGTTGCCGAAATGGCCGTCGCCGTGAAGACCGCGCCGGCGTCCATGCCCGCAGCAGACAAAATGCTTGGGTTAACCGCCAGGATATACACCATGGACAAAAAGGTGGTAAATCCGGCAATGACCTCTGTGCGTGGCGTAGTGCCGTTTTCTTTGAGTTTAAACAGTTTTTCCATACTTCCACTCCTTCTTTTAAATATATATTTTATGAAAAGAACCAGCGGGATTTATAAAAAACTTCTTTTTTAAACTGCTTAAGCAAGTACCGCATTCTGCCTGATAAAAGCAAAGGACGGTCTTTTCTTTTTATATAAATTATATACAAAATTCGACTCCATTTTCCCCTCAATTAGTCTATCATTATTTTCCGGTCCTGTCAATAAGAATCAAAAAAGTCCGTATCTTTTTTTAACATTTAGTTATACAAATTTCACAAGGCAAACGCCGGGGTGGGTTGTGCCTGCCTCTGCCTGACGGTCGAAAACAAAATGGATTTGTCTGTAGGGGACGGCGCCCACGACGTCCCCTACACATACCCGCATCACAGCGCTAACCTTTCGGTGCGCACCAAGCGCCGCACCCTACGAAGAAGGCGCAGAATCAAACAATTTGATCCAATTGCATTTATTCGCCGTTATTTTTGTCTCACCGCAATTTACACCATTATCCCCGTTTTTTATACAAAGCGGCAATAAGTATCCCTATGAGCAATCCACCGGCACAAATGCCGATTAAAATCCAAGTGCTGTCGGTATATAAACCCTCGTTTGCTTGCCGGTTCCCCAAAAAGCTGGCTGGCGGCGCATTTTCCGGCATGCTTTCTCCCTGCTGTGCACTGTTTGGCGGCACACTCCCGGAAGCATTTTCGCCCTGCGCCGCAGCGTCTGTCTGTCCGTTGCCCGCTGACGGATCGGTGCCGTTTGGCGGCGCATTTTCCGTTGGCGGCTGTCGCTGTGCGCCGGCCTCTCCGCTGTTTTGCCAGCCTCTGCCAGGTTGTCGGTTCTCTGCTGCTTGCCCATTTTTTGCGTTCGGCTCAAGTTCTCCTTGCCTCTGCTGGTCCGGGGCTTCCGCTAACGCGTCAGCCGGCACTTCTTCTCCTGTCTGGCTTTGTGTTTCTTCGGTTTGAGATTGCTGTGCCTGCTCTCTAACATTCATAGCTTCCCTGCCGTTTCCTGCCGGTGCGCCCATACCTCCGCGCCCTCTGCCATTCATACTCCCCATATCGGAGATGTTCAGTCCCGAGGCATCCACGAGCGTTTCGCTGGCCTGCGCCTGACCTTCTGAAGTAGAGGCAATGGTGCCTGCAAGCTGACCGCGGATACTCTCTGCACGGAGCAGACAAAATTCCTTTAGCGTGCGGATTCCTGCCTCAAATTCTTCATAGGTGCAAAATTTGGTTGGGTCTTCTTGCACATAGGGAGAAATCAATTTCAGTACGCTGTCGATCATTTCCGCAAAATACCCGCTTTCAAAATAGGCGGAAATAAAATCCGAAAAATATTGATGGTACAACTCCGTATAGGTTGTGTTAGCAAAAATCCAGGCAAGCATGGGACGAGAGTCCACAGAGGATCCGGACACCGGCGTGTCTATCGGATAATTAACCAGCGCCGTTGCATCCTGTGCTCCCTGAAAACCTCCGAAAGCAAGGTTATAATCCCATGGGATCATGGAAAGCTGTCCGTCTTTTTCATACAGGTAGTAGTTATGAATCATGGTACCGGTATAGCTGTCAAAATTACATACGAAATTATGCACTACAAAATAGCGGATGACTTCATCTACATTTACGGTTTCTTCTATATTCTGACCTTCATTGAGCTGCTTGAGAGAAGCAATCAGCCGGTCTTTGTCCGCATCGGTAATGTCTGTTTTCGCGTTGTCAAAAATGTTTTGATAGCTCGTGTATTCGTCATCCGTATAAATGAGCGAAACATCGCTGCTCCCTCCGCGGCCGCCCATACCGCCCCGGTTTGCACCGGGATCGCCGCCCGGCATCTGCGGCGGTTCCTGACGGTGGTTCGGCATTCTTTCGCTCCGTTGATTTTCTTGCACATCTCTGTTGTTTTCCTGCTCCTGCTGTGCGTTCTCCTCCGGCTGCCATTCGTCCATCTGGAACTTGCCGCCGTTTCCTCTGCCGCCGCCCATGTTCATGCTGTCCGGCTTATAAAGCTCGCCGTAATCCCTGCCGTAGTTGCGCTCCAAGAAAGCTTCTTCCACGCCCTCAACCGCCAGATACAGGCCCCAGTTTTCACCGTTTACTCGGATCGAAACAAAACTGCAAAGAGGCGCATCTGCCCCGAAATACCCCATCATCTGATACGAGAGATAATCTTTCATAAAAGTATTGTCCTGGATGATATTATTGAGGCTTAGCTTATCCAGCCCATAATAGTTTTTTGTGCTGTCATAGTGGTCAAACTCTATCTTAAAGCTGTAACGGTCATTGCCATAGCTTGCCACCTGGGTCAGTGAAGTGTTCCCCTTTGCACGGATCCCAACATTTTGATACGCTTCGTTGTCAATCACGACAGAACAGAGCGAATATTCCTCGTTGGTGCAGGTTTCCAAAAAACCGTCCCAGTCGTCCATAATAATATCAATCGTGTGCACTGTGGTGGTATCAAACAGGCGGGTTTCATATCCTTTGGTTTTGGAGGAAGGCTGAATTCCAAAGTGTTCGCCGTTCATAAAGAGGAGTGTCAGGATTACCGCAAGGACAATGGCAACGCAGCAAATTTTATCCATATATTTTTGCGCCGACATAACTACCCCCTCCGTTTATCCCATATAATCGCCGTTGTAGCTGACCAGCACGGCACTGTTTATACCGTTCATCTCGGACAAAAGATTGATAAAATCGGTATTGTCGTCCTTCATACGCACTTCCACATTCAGCTCAATCGCGCCTTTTTGGGCGGTTTTGCTTTTGACTACATAGCGCTGTACCTGTTTTTTCAAAAATTCGGTTGCTTTTACTTCACTGTCATGGTTTTCACATTGGATTACAATAATATAGGGATTTATGTGGGATTTTTTATTCGCAAAAATCAATAAGATAATGCCGATAACCACGCTTCCGAAAACCGCAAGCGGAATCATCCCAGCCGCCAGCACAATCCCTACTGCAATGGACCAGAACAAAAACGCAATATCCAGCGGCTCTTTGATTGCCGTACGGAAACGCACAATAGAAAGCGCGCCGACCATGCCAAGAGACAACACTACATTCGAGGTAACCGCTAAAATAACCAGCGTGGAAATCATGGTAAGCGCAACCAACGTCACCCCAAAGCTGGAAGAATACATGACTCCCGCAAAGGTCTTTTTGTAAATCAGAAAAATAAACATGCCAATCCCAAACGCAAGGGCTAATGACAGCGCCATATCCAAAAGGGATATGCTGGCAATATTCTCTAAAAAACTGGATTTAAAAATATCTTGAAAACTCATTTTTCTTTCTCTCCTTTTTTATTATTATTCTCTTTTTAACCATAGACACGGCACGCGGCATATTTAGAAAAGGCGGCTACATGCGCGCCGGGGATCTGCACAATATCTCGGATGAGAGACGGCAGAAAAGCGTCCCACTTTACTTCTAAAATAATCATGGACTCGCGCGCCGGAACCGTTACACAGTCCGGATTTAGAAAATCTGTACCGTTCATACCGGTGCGGATGTTGTAATCCAGCGTAATTCGGACGTTGCCCGGTGCGTAAACAAAAGGCTCTCTCGTATAGTCCACAATGGTTTTTGGACGCAGGCCATACCAATTCATTTTAGAATACAATTCCCTTAAAAGCGGTTTTTGGCTGTCTGCCAGCGTTTTAAGATCTCCTTCCGTTATAGCGCGCGCCTCAACGGCGGAAAGATCCGTCTGTTCCTTACTGCACAAGCCGTTTACTTTGCTTTTCTTTTCCAGATGTAAAAACGAAGTGTCACCGTTATAATAACGGATTCGAAATTTTTCCCGGCAGTTCACACCATCTATTTTTTCCCGCAGTGCCTTATCGGACAAATTATCAAAATACAGGCTGCGCACTTCGTATCTGCCATTTATCGCGTGGTCATCCGGTTTCATGGCTGCTGCCAGACGAGAGCGCAGCGCTAAAAAATCTGAATATCCAATCGGGTGCTTCCATTCATGACGAAAATCCATTTGGTTTCCCTCCTTTTCAGTTTCTGGCTTTAGTATACGGACCAAACCTTAGCCTTGGCTTAAAAAAGAAAAAGCACTGCAAAAAAAAATTGCGGTGCCGCTGTGCCAACCCTTGCAAGGTACCGTTTTTTCTTCCAGCAGTCATTGTAATTGCGGTCAAAACTTTGGCCATATAAAAGTAAAAACGTATTTTGCGTGCAACTGTCGATCTATCTGCCCTCTTGCATACAGAAATAAAGAAAATCAATAAAAATGAAATTTACTCTTGCTTTTTTCAAAAAAACATATTATAATAGATAAAGCACGGTTTAATGATCATGGATCGGCTAAGAAAAAATTGCGTTTTTGTTGCTGTTGCCTGGTTTTGTCTTAGCGCATGATGGATCTGAAGAGTGCTTTTTATAATACTTCGGGATGTGGCTCAGTTTGGTAGAGCACTACGTTCGGGACGTAGGGGCCGCTGGTTCAAATCCAGTCATCCCGACCATCAAAAAAGGATTGCTACTCGTATTGAGTAGCAATCCTTTTTGTTATGTACGTCAGATATTTTTATAATACTTCCATCAATATCTTCTTAATATCCCCTTTCCGATTGCTGATGATAAAATCCACAACCTTCTCTTTGTCGGTCTTATCGGCAATCATCTTTTGTACAGCTTCAATATTTGCTTTTATCCTGTTTTCACTCTTGTTTTGAATGGTATAATTAGGAAATACGGTTTGAATGAGGGTAACAGCCTTTGTCCGTAATTCAGGCGGCAGATATTTCGCCGTAGAAATAAAAATGTCGGGATACTGTTTAAATAATATATCCCAATTCTCTGGTTTGTCCTTGTGCTTTTTTAAGGCTTCCAGCATTTGCGTGTTGGTTACACCTCGTTTGCCTTCCTCAATCAGCCTTTCCGTTGTGGTTTGGTTTACCGTTTCTTTTGCCATCGTCCTTGGACTCCTTTCAATTTGTTGTTTCCGATTTAATATATATTGCAAACTTGGGAATGTAAACAGTTTTCTTAGCGTTGAAAAAAGTTTCCATACCAGATTTACACTTGAATATTACCATTTAACAGAAGGTAATATTATGCAACTGTGCTCGATGCCATATCGGATAATACTTTCAGGATTTTCCCACTAAAAAAATGAATCATTACCACATTTGAATGTTACCTTTTGACCTAAAAATGGCTCAAAGGTAACATTTTTTGTGTTCTAAGTTTTTTTCATAGAAATGTAAGAAAACCGTTTACATTTATAAGAACTCTGTATATTATTATATCCAGATATTACCAATATAGAGGTGAGTAACATTGAAACTGAAAGAACGTGAACTATGGGAGTTGTCCGGTGACATCGGTGTACAAATCGGATTGAACTTAAAAAACCTCGGTATTTTACCGGAGTGCTTCTCGGTGTACGGGATAGATTTTGGACAGGAACTTATCTACAACGCAATGAAAGAAATTATCACAAGGAGTGTTACACATGAAGACTAATACAGAAGTGGAACCAATCAAAACTACAAAGGACATTAACAAAGTGAAGCAGTATTTATATGGAAAGGACAACAAACGCGACTACTGTATTTTTGTAGTCGGTATCAATGTGGGGTTACGGGCAGGCGATTTGCTTTCTCTAAAGATTGGTGATGTAACGGACGGCAAAAGGATTTTTGATGAAGTAACGCTCAAGGAGCAGAAAACAGGCAAAATAAAAACCTTTACCCTCAATAAGAGCGCAAAGGAAGCAATAACGGCATATCTGAAAGATTTAAATAATTTTGACCTTAGTAACTATCTTTTCGGAAGCAGGAAAGGCGGTCATCTGGGAGTCAGACCACTACATCATATTATCAAATCCACATTGAGGGAATTAAACATCAAAGGCAATTTCGGAACGCATACGCTTAGAAAGACAATGGCTTATCACAGGTATATGAACAACGTCCCTATCGAGACGCTTCAAAAGATGCTCAATCACTCTTCCAGCGCGATTACATTAAGATATATTGGTATCACGAAAGAAGTGATTACGGACTGTTATAATGCAGTTAACCTATAGGAAACAGACTGTTTTAGCCTGTTCCTTTTTTTATGGGCAAGGAAGGAGGGTAAAAATGTAAAAGCTATTGAAAAATTATCGGGCATGTGGTATAATATAAATGCGAAACAAACTGAATAGGCAGAAATAGAGATATTTTCTTAAATAGGGGGATATTATGCCCTTTTTGTGTTGTACCATCTTTTTGAATTTGATAAAAATGCAAATTCCATTTGATGGTGCAGTAAGGATATATCCTGCCCTATTTAAAGTTTGTTTCGCGACAACCGGAATTTGCGTTTTTTGTGCGCTGACTTCGGTTGGCGCATTTTTTATTTTGCGGAAAAATGTATCTGTACCATAAGGGCAGTAAAAAACCAGTGTTTGGAATGAGGTGGTAAATAATAACTCTTGTACAAGCTATCAAAATCATTTATACGGCAAGGGGGTGAGGACTTGGCTTATTGCTCAAACTGTGGCAAAGAAGTAACGGGTGCGTTTTGTTCTAACTGCGGACAACCAACGGGGAACCAGAGGACAGAATATACAAATACATATCAGGGAAATTACCAATATCAAGCCTATAGGAAAACTCCTACGCAAACCTTGGCAGACAGGGAAAAGGCTTCGGCGATTGTATGGACGGTCATAGCAAGCTTACAAGCGCTGCTGGCATTGTTTACTTTTGGCGCATTAAATTGGATTGGCTCTATCATTGGATTTAATCTCGGATGGGGAAGTATCTTTCAAATAGGTGTTGCGGCTTGGAATGGATATGGGGCTTATTGTTCGTTCCAAAGAGTAAAAAGAGTATTGGCTCGGCAGCGTGGAATTGTGCAGGAGTATGACAGGCTATTGGCCGGCAGTATTGTATTTATCGTTGTCAATGCCCTGTTTGGGGCAGTGATAGGGATTGCAGGCGCAGTATTTGATTTATTTAATAGGCACTATGCGTTAACCAACGCACAATATTTAGAAGATTGAAGGGGGTATTTAAAAAATGGCAAAGTTTTGTTCAAATTGTGGGAAGGAAGTCAGCGAGGGAGCGGCATTTTGTGATGGGTGTGGCAATGCTTTAAATGGTACAAAAGCAAACCAAACAAGCATACCTAAAACAGCCCTGTTATCTAATGCCGGTTCTGTCGGTGTATATGAATTTTTAGAAACATTGGAACCAAATCTTGATTTTATATGGGCAAGGTCTGGCAACGATGTTAAAGCGCAACTTTTGGGAATTGGAGCAGCCTTTATAGTAGACACTTATATCTTAGCTTTTAACTTACAAAATTTATATATTTGTCAACTTTCAAAAATGAGTGGAAAAGAGATTGTAAATATTAACAAATATGCTTGGAGTGACATAAAGTCCTTTACTGCAAGCAGAGCTGCGGTAGGAAAAACATTAAAATTCACCACAAAGCATGGGAACCTTAGTTTTAGGACTCAAAAGCTTTTTAGCATGGAAAATCAAGGGGACAGAATAGAAAAACTTTTGGCATTGCAAAAATAAGGGGGCTATAAAAATGGCGTTTTGTACGAAATGTGGAAAAGAGGTTACAGGAAGTTTCTGCACGAATTGTGGTAGTGCTGTAAATGGGTTACCAAATCAACATCAAAATTCTAACAATTTTAATAAAACAGTAGGAGGAGAAAAAATTATGTCTAAACACAATGGAAAGGCAACTGCATCTTTGGTTCTTGGTATTATTAATCTGATTACATGGTTAATTCCGTTGCTTGGATTCCCGGTATCTATCATAGGACTGATAATGGGTATTTTTGGAATAAAAAGCCAGAAAAAAGGTATGGGAATTGCCGGATTGATACTATCCATTATTGGATTGGTGATATGCATTATAAACTCTGTGATGGGTGCGTATATGGGAGCCACAGGACAATTATTCTAATAATTAGAGTTTAAAGATATATAATAAAATAATTAAATTTAAAATGCCAAGGGCGGTGATTTAGTATCACCGTCTTTTTTATTCTCGTCCCTCAAACAAGCCCTTCCATGCACTTTGAAATTGTGGCAACTAATCTATATAGCAGTTCCGTTAAACATCACTTGTAATGCATTCAGACATCTTGAGCAGAGCGTTTAAAATAAAATCAAATATAAAAATCGAGGTGCCTTGTTATGCTGGTATATAGAAAACTGACAGAGAAGAACAAAAGTTACAAACCGACTGGAAGCGATAATTATGAGGATATTTTTGCGAATATCAAACACATACAGCAGATATTAGATTACATGTACAAAGGAGTAAAAGAAGTAAAAAGTAAATCAATGTATGGTGAAAAATTAGATAAAGTCGTTCCACTCGTCCACAAAATCCGTTCGGCTGCTTCTGACGCACTTACCGAATTTAACTATCAAACACGTTCAATGTTTTAAGGAGGTGTATAATAATGGAACTAATAGAAGATAAAAGCACGAAATCCTCTTGGAGCAGCAACAAAAATGACATTTTAGAAAACATTAAAAATACCTTTGTTATCTTGCGGTACGTCTCCGAGAGAGTAAAAAAATTGGATTATCCAGAGATAGCGGAGAATTTAGAACTGATAGCACATCAGATACAAAAGTGTCATGTTGCAGCAAGCAACGCAGTTGCCGAATATTTGTCAACTCGATTTAAGAAGTAAAGACGGCGCGGAAAAAGTTGTGTAAATAATGTCTACTGAACAAATAAAAATCCGCATTATTGCTGACTTTTGAGGGAATATGTGGTATAATAAGTGCAAGGAAAATTGTCATAATTGGCAA
>CASGBM010000059.1 GCA_949299615.1 uncultured Eubacteriales bacterium
CTCTTATTACTGCGGACTATGCAAGACCTTAAAAAGCGAGTATGGTTTTGCATCGAGGATGGGCCTTAGCTATGATATTACATTTCTCGTCTTACTTTTGTCCTCTTTGTCAGATAAACCGGAAAGTATTTGCATGCAGCGTTGTATTGCAAACCCTTTTCGAAAAAAAAGCGTAGTGGAGAAAAACCAGCTTTATGAATATCCTGCGGCGGTCAATGTATTGCTTACTGTGGCAAAGTTAAAGGATGACTGGAAAGATGAACATTCTTTCCGGGCGCTTTTTTGTCTTCCACTGTTTTGGCGTTCAAGGCAGAAAGCGCAGAAAAAATACCCGGGTTTGTACGAAAAAATAAAGGATCATATCAATACCCTTTCCCTTTTAGAAAAGGAAAAATGCGATGAAATAGACAAGCTGGCTCACGAATTTGGAATGGTGCTGCAAATTATATTTGACGCGCCGGACTTGACAGAGAATGAGCGGCGGATATTTATGCATATGGGCTATTGCCTTGGGCGTTTTATTTATATTGCCGATGCGTATGAGGATCGGGAAAAAGATAAAAAAGAGGGCAGTTTTAATCCATTTTTACTTTCTGACAAACCGGTTGACGTGCAAATGCTGAAAACATCGCTGCTGTTTACCTTAAGCGATGTATCAAACAGCTATCAATTGCTGAATATAAAAAGGAACCGAACGATACTGGATAATATTATTTACCTTGGGCTGACAGAAAGTCTTGAAAAAGTGTTCGGCGCAAATTTATGCAAAAATGAAGGAGAACTGATGAATGAAAGATCCGTATGAAGTGTTGGGTGTGAGCAAAAATGCCTCTCAGGAAGAAATTAAACGGGCATACCGCAAATTAGCAAAACAGTATCACCCGGACAATTATGCCAACAATCCGTTATCTGATTTGGCAGAGGAAAAATTTAAAGAAATTAATGAAGCCTATGAGCAGCTCATCAATGGAGGAGGAACTGCGGGACAAAGCTACGGTAGCAGAACTTCTTCCTCTTACACCGGAAATGCTTCGGGTGGAAATTTTATGCAAATCCGGAATTTAATTCAGATGGGCAGAGTTGGAGAGGCTGAACAGCAGCTGGATCAAATCAGTACACGCAATGCAGAATGGTTTTTCCTAAAAGGGACTATATTTATGAAAAAAGGCTGGCATCAGCAAGGAATGAATTTTATCCAGCAGGCAGTAAACATGGAACCAGCTAATCCGGAGTATCGGGCGGCTCTTAACAGTTATATTTCGCAAACTCAGCAATACCGAAATGTAGGGTTTGGCATGGGCGCCTCACCCAGGGGCGTTGGACCTTGCGAGTGCTGTCAGGGGCTTATATGCGCCGATTGCTGCTGTGAATGTATGGGCGGCGATTTGATTTCCTGCTGCTGATCAATCCGGAGGTATTGTGAAATGGCAAAACGAATGGCATTTTCTGCAATATTAATGGCGCTGGCGGTTGTGTGCTTATACGGAGCAACAATTGCCCCTTCTGCAAAAATATCCCTGCTTGCACTGACTTCGGTTTTCGGTGCGGTTAGCGTTGCAGAATACGGTCCGAAATATGGTGTAACACATTATGTCGGTGTGAGTTTGTTGTCGCTTTTATTGATTCCGTCTAAAATGCTGGTTATTGTGTATATCATTTTTCTTGGGTATTATCCTGTTGTAAAAACGTTTATTGAGCGGATCGGAAAAAGATGGCTGGAATGGATTGTGAAAATTGCTGTATTCAATCTATTTTTAATCATTGGGTATTTTGTTTTTAAGGCTTTTTTCCTCCCATCTATCGAGTCAGCGGTAGTGGATCTTGCGTTAAAATATTTGCCTTGGGTCATTTTGGCGCTTGAAGTAATTTTTGTGTTGTATGACTACATTTTAAGTTATATTATTACGTATTATTACAAAGTCCTGCAAGTAAAAATACATGGAAGGTGAGAATTTTGAAAAAAATTGTATGGGTCATGTCGATTGTTTTGACAATTACAGCTATGTTTACCGGCTGCGCACGCTCCGAATCAAAACCAAGCCAAGCACCTGCTTCGCCATCGGCTTCCCCTGTGGG
Source organism: uncultured Eubacteriales bacterium (assembly GCA_949299615.1). Classification (GTDB taxonomy): domain Bacteria; phylum Bacillota; class Clostridia; order UBA1381; family UBA9506; genus RGIG1666. Next base: position 2,077 of record CASGBM010000059.1, read on the forward strand.
AACGATTGATCCGAACGCTAAGCCGACAGCAACGCCGAACCCTAAAATTACCAATACAGAAGGACAGGTTTTGGATACGGAAGAGCCTGGTGTCGAAGGTCCCGTCCTTTCTTTGTCTGACAATGAAATGGATGTAAAAGTGGGGGAGGAAACCTATCATTTTATTCTTGGCGATAATGCGAAGAGAATTTTAAGCATTTTTAACAAAGACCCGCAAAATCTCCGGATTATGGAGGGTACGGTTGTGATTGTATACTATGAAGACAACAATGGAGAAAAAACTGCCACAAGCATTGAAATTGTTGAAAGCAACTAAAGCTTTTGATGTATTTTACGGCATAATTTTAGAGGGAAGCTCTCCCACATACTTTTTAAAAGTTTTTGTAAAGTAAGATACATTTTCAAAGCCGCATTGAACTGCCGCTTCACTGACGTTGCAGCGTCCGGAAGCGAGCAGTTCTTTTGCTTTCCGGCAGCGAACATAGTTGATATAGTGGATGGGTGTCATACCGGTAATTGACTTAAACACATGACAAAAATAATATTTATTAAATCCGGCATGAGCTGATATTTGATCCACAGTCAAATCTTTCTCATAATTTTGTTCTATGTATAAAAAAGCGCATTTTACCATTTCTAAGCGGCTTGTTTCCACTTTGTTCAGCGTTTGCGAGGCAGAGGACAGATGGTGTCTGGCAAGATAAACAATCATAGAAATGACAGCAGAAAGAATTTCCGATTGATAAAAGTCTTTTTTATCCTTAAATTCATGGACAATGACATCCATTTTTCGGTTGAGATGAGGATCAGATATTTTTTTAGCAAAACAAATTTCGTCTAATTTGAAACCAAAATTCACACAAAAATCACGATCCACAATTAAGCAATAGTATCTACATTGATCAGAAATAGACTGGACAATATGTAATGCGTTAGAAGGCACTATTACCATTTCACCTTCTGACACCGAAAAAGTTTCTGTATTGATTCCCACAGAAGCAGCTCCATATGTAAAATATAAAATTTCCAGATTTTCATGCCAATGAGGCGGAAAAATATTTTTTGGGGACACAACATCATAATGAAAGATAATCGGAAACGCCGGATCAGCAAAAAAATGCGGTTCATAAGTTTTCTTTTCCATATTAATTCCCCTAAAGCAAGATTGTGTTAATTTATAGCAAAATTCTTTCTTTACTTTTCTTTTTTTTCATTATACAATAAACAAAAATAAAAGGCAAGGATAACTGAAAAATAAGGAGGAAAAAATATGTATCAATTTCCTATCGGAGTTATGCTGGACTGTTTTCGTCTGAGCACGGAAGAATCGGTAAAAAAAGCGGCTGAAATCGGCGCTAAGGGTCTTCAAATGTATGCAACCCAGGGTGAACACGCGCCGGAGAACATGAGCGCGGCAAAAAGGCGGGAACTTTTGGACATGGTTAAATCCAACGGATTGGTATTTTCAGCTATTTGCGGCGATCTTGGCATGGGCTTTGGAAATGCGGAAAAAAATCCGGATTTAATTGAAAAATCCAAACGGATTTTAGATTTGGCAAAAGACCTTGAAACAGACGTTGTGACGACACATATTGGTGTTGTCCCGCAGGATCCGAAACACCCAAGATATCAGATTATGCAGGAAGCTTGCGGAGAACTTTGCCGCTACGCAGATAGTGTAAAGGCACATTTTGCGATTGAAACCGGTCCGGAAACCTCTGCAGTTTTGAAAGGATTTTTAGATTCGCTTGGTTCGCGCGGGGTTGCGGTTAATCTGGATCCGGCAAATCTTGTGATGGTAACCGGTGATGATCCTGTACAGGCAGTATACAACTTAAAAGATTATATTGTACATACTCACGCAAAAGATGGAATTAAACTTTTAGACCGCGATCCGGAAGTGATATACGGAATTATCGAAGATGAAATTCAGGCTGGAGAAGCTTTCCGCGAAGTTCCTCTTGGGGAAGGAAACGTACCGTTTCCGGCATATTTAAAAGCATTGGAAGAAGTAGGATACCGCGGCTTTTTAACAATTGAACGGGAAGTGGGAGGCAATCCTGCCGCTGACATTTCTCTGGCCGCAAATTATTTAAAAAGCTGTATGATATAAAAATACACAAAGATGATGGACAGGAGTATAAACCTGGAAAAAATAAAAGTTGGCATGATTGGCACAGGAAGGATTTCTGAGGCACATATCAAGGCTTATTAAATAATTTGCGGCCAGAGAAATGTCAGAAAATCCAAACGTAGAACTTTATGCCCTTTGTGATATCAATGAGGAAATATTAAAAAAGAAAGGCAAAGAATATGGCATCAGCCGCCTTTTTACCGACAAAGATGAAATGCTGAAATTAAAAGAGATAGATGCGGTCAGCGTTTGCACATGGAACAGCCAGCACGCGCCGTGTACCATTGCCGCACTGAATGCGGGCAAGCACGTTCTCTGCGAAAAACCAATGGCGATGAGCGCGCAGGAAGCAACTGCTATGAAAGAAGCCGCAGATAAAAACGGAAAGCTCTTAATGATTGGTTTTGTGCGCCGTTATGGTAACGACTGCAAAGTTTTGCAGGACTTTATTAATCAGGATTATCTTGGAGAAATCTACTATGCAAAAGCAACCTATCTGCGCCGTGACGGGAACCCGGGTGGATGGTTTGGCGATAAGTCACGTTCCGGCGGCGGCCCACTGATTGATCTTGGCGTTCATGTTATTGACCTAGTGCGGTATCTATCCGGAAATCCAAAGCCCGTTTCTGTTTATGGCGCTACATTTCAAAAATTGTTTAACCGAAAGGGCGCCATTGGAGCACCAAAATATTTGTCTGCCAGTGCCGGCGAAAATGACATTTGTGATGTAGAAGATTTGGCGAGCGCCTTGATTCGGTTTGACAACGGTGAAGTTTTATCAATTGAGGCTGCTTTTAGTCTAAATATTAAGGAAGATACTGGTTCTATCGAAATATTTGGAACAAAGGCAGGTGCAAAATTAAATCCTGACTTGGAGATTTACGGGGAAGAAAATCATTATCTGACCAATATGACATTTGCAGCGCCGACCTCTTTGAGTTTTGGCGGATTATTTGAAAATGAAATTAACCATTATATTGATTGTATTTTGGGTAAAGCGGCCTGCAAATCACCGGCGGAGGACGGCATTGAAATGATGAAAATTTTGGATGCTGTCTACGAATCAGCCCGCACAGGTCATGAAGTAATTTTAAAATAAAGGGTGATGATGAATGAAAATTGCCGCTAGCAGTTATAGTTTTTCTCAATTAATTAAACAAGGTAAAATGACGCAGCTTGATTGTATTGCTAAGGCAAAAGAAATGGGTTTTGACGCTATTGAATTAGTGGAGATTCAAAACTTTGCAGGCGGAGATTTAATGCACTATGCGCAAAAGCTGGGAAAAGAAGCAGAAAAACAGCAAATGCCCGTTTCTAATTTTACTTTTGGTGCAGATTTGCTTCATGGTTGTGACGGTAATCTAAAAAAAGAGATTGATCGGGTAAAAGAGATGATTGACGCCGCAGAAATCACAGGCGCAAAAAGTATACGGCATGATGTGGTGTATCAACTTGGAGAATACCGAAGCTTTGGACAAATCCTGCCGCAGCTGTCGGAAGCCTGCTGTGAAATTACGGAATATGCTGCCCAAAAAGGGATTCGCACTATGGTGGAAAATCATGGATATATTTGTCAGGACAGTTTACGTATGGAGCAGCTGTTTCGGGCCGTAAATCATCCGAATTTCGGTCTGCTGATTGATATGGGCAATTTTCTTTGTGCGGATGAACCCCCGGAAATTGCGGTAAGCCGATTGGCATCCTGCGCTTTTTATGTCCATGCGAAAGATTTTATTATTAAGCCGGCGGAAGGGTCTGACCCGGGAGAAGGCTTTATCAGAAGCAGGGGAGGAAATTATCTGCGCGGTACCATTGTAGGGCATGGAAATGTCCCGGTAAGACAATGTCTCCGCATTTTAAACCAAGCGCGATATGCCGGCTCTATTGCTATTGAGTTTGAAGGAATAGAACCCGCAGAAGAAGCATTGTCAATTGGGCTGAAAAATTTAAAAAAGTATATCGCACAGGAAACAAAGTAAGTTTTTAAAAATAAATATCCCCCCGTTATACGGGGGGATATTTATTATTGGTCAATGCCTCCATTAAAAGGGCTCTTATTTGTTTTTCAGGTTAAACCAAGCGTCCAAGCCAAGATATTCTGCGGTATCACCGAGTTCTTCTTCAATGCGGAGCAATTGGTTATATTTTGCAACACGGTCAGTACGAGACGGAGCACCGGTTTTAATCTGGCCGGAATTTGTTGCAACAGCAATATCCGCAATCGTCGTATCTTCCGTTTCACCGCTTCTGTGAGAGGTGACAGCGGTGTAGCCGGCGCGGTTAGCCATCTGGATTGCTTCTAACGTTTCTGTCAGGCTGCCAATCTGATTTACTTTAATCAGAATAGAATTGGATACGCCCAGCTCAATCCCTTTCTTCAGTCTTTCTGTATTGGTTACAAACAGGTCATCGCCAACCAACTGCATTTTATCGCCCAGTTTATCAGTCAGGATTTTCCAGCCTTCCCAGTCTTCTTCCGCTACGCCGTCTTCCAGGGAAATAATCGGATATTTAGCCGCCAGGTCTTCCCAGTAAGCAACCATTTCTTCACGGGTTTTGAAAATATCAGATTTCCAGAAATAATAGCCGTCTTTGCCAATTTTCTTCGCTTCATCAAACATTTCTGTTGCAGCAGCATCAATTGCAATACGGAAGTCATCGCCCGGTTTGTAGCCAGCTTTTTCGATTGCTTCCACAATGACCTGAATCGCTTCTTCGTCGCTCTTAAGGTTCGGAGCAAAACCACCTTCGTCACCTACTGCGGTGCTGTAGCCTTTGGATTTTAATACGCTCTTTAAGTTGTGGAAAACTTCCGCACAGTTTTTCAGAGCTTCTTTAAAAGATTTTGCGCCAACCGGCATAATCATGAATTCCTGAATATTTACGCTGTTATCTGCATGCTTACCGCCGTTTAAAATGTTCATCATAGGAACAGGAAGCGTTCTTGCATTGCAGCCGCCGATATAGTTATAAAGGGATACGCCCAAAGCTTCTGCTGCAGCTTTTGCACAGGCTAAGGATACGCCTAAAATAGCGTTTGCGCCCAAACGGCCTTTGTTTGGCGTGCCGTCTAAAGCGATCATAGCGCGGTCAATCGCGATCTGGTCTAAAACATTCATGCCGATAACGGTATCAGCAATTTCGCCGTTTACGTTTTCTACCGCTTTTTCTACACCTTTGCCCAGATAACGGCCTTTGTCGCCATCACGCAGCTCAACCGCTTCAAAAGCACCGGTAGAAGCGCCGGAAGGAACAGAAGCACGGCCGACAAAACCGTCATCTGTAAACACTTCAACTTCAACCGTTGGATTCCCGCGGGAATCCAAAACTTCTCTTGCAACAACATCAATGATTTCAATAAATTGTTTCATTTTGTTACTCCTCTCAAGTTGTATTATGATTCAATCATAGATTAAGTATATAAATACCAGAAAGTTTACACTTTCTGAATGATAGACAGGACAACCCTAGTATGGTTATAAAATTATACTTTTTCCGGTCATTTCTTCTGGCTGTGGAAGATTTAAAAGCTTTAGCATAGTTGGAGCAATATCAGCCAGACAGCCGCCTTCGCGCAGTTTTACATCGCCGGCTCCGATCACAATAAAAGGAACAGGGAAGGTGGTGTGCGCCGTAAACGGTTCGCCGTCTTTAGGATCAATCATCTGATCCGCGTTGCCGTGATCAGCGGTAATCAAAGCTTTGCCGCCCATGGAGAGCACTTTATCTACGGCCTTGCCGACACACTCATCCACAGCCTCTACCGCTTTAACCGCGGCTGGGATGACCCCAGTATGTCCAACCATGTCGCAGTTGGCATAATTTAAAATAATGACATCATATTTTCCGGAATCTAAGCGTTTTAAAAGCTCGTCCGTCACCAGATATGCGCTCATCTCCGGCTTCAAGTCGTAGGTTGCAACCTTAGGAGAATTAATAAGCGCGCGGTCTTCCCCTTCGGAAACCGCTTCTACGCCGCCGTTAAAGAAAAAGGTAACATGGGCATATTTTTCTGTTTCCGCAATTCGGAGCTGAGTAAGCCCTTTCGAGCTGATATAAGCTCCAAATGTATTGTTAAGTGTCTGGGGTTTAAATGCAATATGAACGTTCGGCATGCTTTTGTCATACTGTGTCATGCAGACAAAATAGACCGGAAAATATTCTCGGGCAAATCCATCAAATGTCGGATCCACAAGGGTTCTTGTAATTTCACGTGCACGGTCCGGACGAAAATTACAAAAGACAACACTGTCATTTTCGGTAATTATGCCTACTGGACCGCCGTTTTCCGTAATGACCGCAGGAACCACAAATTCGTCCGTGATCTCATGGTCATATGACTTTTGTACAGCGTCAGCAGCAGAGGAGGATTGTTCGCCGATTCCGCGGGTCATAGCAGAATATGCTTTTTCAACGCGGTCCCATCGGTTATCACGGTCCATTGCATAATATCTGCCCATGACTGTTGCGATTTTCCCGGTTCCAATTTCGGCAAGTTTTTCTTCCAGCTTGAGAATAAAATCTTTGCCGGATGACGGAGGAACATCTCTACCGTCTAAAAAGCAATGCAGATAGACTTTTTCAAGACCTGCGCGTTTTGCAAGCTCAATCACGGCATAAATGTGCTCATTATGGCTGTGGACGCCGCCGTCAGACAAAAGTCCCATTACATGCAGCGCAGAATTGTGCTTTTTGCAGTTTTCTATGGCGGCGAGCAATTCTTCATTCTCATAAAAATCACCGTCAGAGATTGACTTGGTGATTCGAGTCAGCTCCTGATATACGATTCGGCCGGCGCCGATATTGGTGTGCCCGACTTCTGAATTTCCCATTTGTCCGTCAGGAAGACCAACAGCAAGACCGCTTGCATTTAAACAAGTATTGGGGTATTCGGCAAAAAAACGATCAAGATTCGGGGTTTTTGCCATATGGACAGCATTTCCTTTATCGGAACAGTTTAAACCAAATCCATCCATAATACATAATAATAAAGGTTTTTTCATCATTCTTTCATAGCCTTTCTGCCCACAAAAGCAATCAAATCCGGTTTGCCCCTGCCGTGGGCGGGCAAGGGAGATAAAACGCATCTGTCGCGCCCGGCAAATCCTGTAAAGCTGCCGGACATGACAGATACCCATAAAGAATCAAATAGGCGCAAACAAGTAATTATTTATAGTTTACAATGCATTTAAATTCATCGGCTTTTAAGCTGGCTCCGCCCACCAGGCCGCCATCAATGTCAGCCTCAGCAAACAGCTCAGCCGCATTCGAAGCCTTTACGCTTCCGCCATACTGAATGGTGATTTCATCCGCAACATCGGCGCTGTAAATCTCTTTTACGCAGTCGCGGATCGCTTTGCAAACTTCCTCTGCCTGCGCGGTTGTAGCGGTTTTGCCTGTTCCGATTGCCCAAATCGGCTCATATGCGATAATCGCCTTTTTCGCCTGCTCAGCCGTAACATCTTTGAGTGCAATTTTGGTCTGCATCCGAACCAAGTCATTGGTAATGCCCTGTTCTCTTTGCTCTAAGCTTTCGCCAACACAAATGATGGGGATTAAACCTTTTTCATAAGCTTTTAACACTTTTTTATTGACGGTTTCATCTGTTTCTGCAAAATACTGACGGCGTTCGCTGTGACCTAAGATAACGTATTCTACGCCAAGATCTAACAGCATATCCGCGCTGATTTCACCGGTAAATGCGCCGCTGTCTTCAAAATACATATTTTGCGCGCCAACTTTAATGTTTGTACCTTTTGCCGCTTCTACAGCTGCCGCAAGACAAGCAGCGGTAGGGCAGACAATAACCGCATCTTTTGCATTGGCAACTAACGGAGCAAGTTCTGCAATTAAAGCTTTTGTTTCGCTGGGAGTTTTGTTCATTTTCCAGTTACCAGCGATTACTTTTTTGCGGCAATCCTTTGTCATTAGGCATGCAATACCCGGCAGCTCTTTTCCTTCTAAAAATTCTAAGGATGCGCCGCCACCAGTGGAAATATGAGTCATTTTATCGCCAAATCCCAGAGTTTCTACAGCAGCAGCACTATCACCGCCGCCAATGATGGTTACGGCATCCGCTTCTGCAACCGCTTTTGCAACTGCAATGGTACCTTTTGCAAAATTACTCATTTCAAAAACGCCCATTGGTCCGTTCCAAATGATGGTTTTCGCATTTTTAATTTCGTCTGTAAAGGCTTCGATAGATTTCGGTCCGATATCAAGCCCTTCCCATCCGTCCGGAATCTGGTGCGTGCTGCTCATGGAAATATTTGCATCGTTAGAATAAGCATCAGCAATTACATTATCCGTAGGCAGTAAAATTTTCACGCCTTTTTCTTTTGCCAGCTGCATAACCTCTTTGGTATATTCCAAACGTTCATCGTCGCAGAGGGAATCACCGATCTGGCCGCCTTCTGCTTTGCAGAAAGTGTAAGCCATGCCTCCGCCGATAATGATCGTATCCACCTTATTTAAAAGATTATTGATTACGCCGATTTTATCTTTTACTTTAGCTCCGCCCAAAATAGCAACAAACGGATGTTTCGCATTTTCCAGCGCTCCGCCCATAATTTCAATTTCTTTCTGAATCAAAAAGCCGGCAACTGCAGGAAGATAATCCGCTACGCCAGCAGTAGATGCATGCGCGCGGTGAGCCGTGCCAAATGCGTCATTGACAAAAATATCTGCCAATGATGCCAGTTTTTTTGCAAATTCCGGATCGTTTTTTGTTTCCTCAGCATGGAAACGAACATTTTCCAGCATGACAACATCGCCGTCAGCCATCGCCTGCGTAGCACGGACAGCGCTTTCGCCAATAACGTCATCAGCCATGACTACTTCTTTTCCTAAAAGTTCGGACAAACGCTTAGCAACCGGGCGAAGGCTGTATTTCATATTGAATTCACCCTTCGGGCGGCCCATGTGCGAACAAAGAATGACTTTTGCGCCATGCTCAATCAAGTATTTGATAGTAGGAAGCGCGCCGTTAATCCTGTTTTCATTGGTGATATTGCCGGCGTCGTCCATTGGGACGTTAAAGTCACATCTTACCAAGACTTTTTTTCCTTTTACTTCGATGTCTTCTACCGTCTTTTGTCTCATCAAAATTCACCTCATAAACATTATTTTCAAATCATCTTACTTAACCTATCTTATTTTATATTATTTCTCTCCAAGTTTCAAGAGGAAGTTGGATAAATTTTTATCAAATTCCGAATTTATTTTTGAAATATTTTATATAATTTATACCAAAACGGATTGTTTATGAAATGTTTGGGAATAATTCATGGATTATTCATAATATAGTCATAAATGTTGGTTATAATATCCATATCGAAAAGATTTATTTTCGATAGAGAGTTATTTCTCTAAATTATCATAATAATCCCCCCGAGAGGCCGCAAATTTTGCGGCCTCTTACCCTTTTAATAGAACCTTTTATGGAAGCGTCTTGTCTTTGCTGAGAGTCTATGGTATAATAAGTGATTCCAAGGACTTTTATTGATAGATAAAATAAATCGGTAAAAGGAGGGAAATTATGAAAAAATGGTATTTTTGGATCATTCTAGCAGGGGTTTGGGCAATTGCCGCTGTAGTCAATGCAGTAGACGGCAGAAATTTTTTCGTGATTGGTTACAACCTTTTTGCTGCCGTTGTTTTTATTTTGCTCGCTGTTTTCCAGTGTATCTGTGATCAAAAAGGTGACAAAGGCAAAAAAATCATGCGATATATTTACTTTGGTACTCTTATTATTGTGTTAATTCTTTTAGGCGCAGTTCTGCTTTTTAAATTTTTATCTTAATTCTGAATGTATACAAATAATTAAAAAAATGATTTAGAACGGAGAGGCTGAACATGAACTATATGGTAAGGCAAATCTCTTCTTTAGAAAAGATAAGAGAGAATCCTTGTGTCGGAACGAAAGAAATACAGAAAAAGACAGCTTTTCGCGGTGAACGTTTTCACTATCAGCTGGTGATAAAAGATGAATCTGGGCTAGGGGGCGCTTTGGAATTTTCTTTTCGTTCGCCGTTGCCTGAGGCTGTTTCTGTAAGCAGAGTGGAGCAGGTCATCATGGATTGTCCGGCATACCCCGACTGTGAAGACGAGGATTATATTACAAAAGAACCCGGATTAATGCCGGACCTTTTATTTCCGGTTCCAAAGGAAAAATTCTATTTTTACGTTGCCAGAAACGCTTGCGTTTGCTTGTGGGTTACAGTGGATATATCGGACAATTTTGCTGCTGGGACTTATGAAATGATAGCTGATTTTTATGAAATTTCGGTAAAACCCAATGAACCTTGCGGTAAAAAGGTTCAGAAAAAGATGGAACTTACGGTTTTAGATGCGCGGCTTCCCAAGCAAAATTTGATCTATACCCAGTGGTTTTACGCAGATTGTATTGCGAACGCACATCAGGTAGATATATACTCAAAGGAGCATTGGGATTTAATTGAAAAATATATAGAAATGGCTGCTTATACCGGAATTAACATGCTTTTAGTGCCGGTCATTACTCCGCCGCTTGATACGGCTTATCAGCGGGAACGGCCGATTGTGCAGCTGGTGGACATTGCACAAGATAACGGGGAATACCGGTTTAATTTTGACAAAGTAAGAAAATGGATCAAATTATGTAAAATACACGGCATATCATATTTTGAAATCTCACACTTTTTTTCTCAATGGGGCGCTGAATATACCCCAAATATTTATGCCATGGTTGACGGAAAAAAGAAGCGGATTTTTGGGTGGGACGTGCCTGCCGGCGATGAGTCTTATGCTAAATTTTTGCAGGCGATGATTCCGGAATTGATCTTAGTGCTAAAAGAGGAAGGGATTGCAGAAAATACTTATTTTCATATTTCGGATGAGCCTAGCATGCAGCATATGGAAGGATACAGCAGGGCGTGCCGGATAATAAAACCGTTGATAAGCGGTTTTAAAGCATTTGATGCACTGTCGGATTTTGAGTTTTATCAAAAAGGCCTGGTCTCCTGTCCGGTTACGGCGTCTGATCACATTGAACCGTTTTTGCAGGCAAATGTAGAAGAGCAATGGGTATATTACTGCTGCGGACAAGGGAACAAAGTCAGCAACCGTTTCCTCGCAATGCCTTCTTACCGAAACCGGATTATGGGGCTTCAAATGTACCGCTGGGGAATAAAAGGTTTCTTGCAGTGGGGATATAATTTTTATAACGCTTATTGCAGCTTATATCCTGTTAATCCATACCAGACGACGTCCGGCGACGGTGCCTATCCGTCCGGCGATGCTTTTTCGGTTTATCCGGGTAAAAACGGACCGCTCCTTTCCCTGCGTGCGCTTGTTTTCCGCGAAGGGCTTCAGGACATTTTGGTTTGTCGTTTGCTGGAATCTTATATCGGAAGAGAAGCCGTTGTGCATATGATAGAGGAAGAAGCAGGAATGCCGATTCACTTTGACCAATATCCAAAGAATCCGGAATTTATCCTTTCCCTGCGAGAAAAAATGACAGAAAAAATTAAAGCATTTTTAGTGAAATAAATTAGAAAGCAGCAATCCCGTACCATTTGTTTCCAAGGGATTGCTGCTTTATTTGCAGTGGTCTTAAGAAACGTAGGCTTCAATATCATTGAGGTTAATGTTTTCATGCAGGGCGAGATTAATTCCATTTGCCACAATTTTAGAAATTTTGTCAATCATGTGGTCCACTTCCTTTGGTGTTACAATAAAATCTTTCATATTGGAGGATAAGGCTTCTTTTGCCAGCGTATATTGTTCGTCTCGATCTAAAGAGGATAGTTGTCGATAAAATTCACTCTCTTTTTGTACAGAATTTAGCATTTCATTCATTACAGTTTGCAATGTATCAGCGGTAATGGTTGCAGCGTCAATAACAGTGGGGACACCGATGGCGATCACTGGGATTCCCAACGTTTCTTCATTCAATGCTTTTCGCTTGTTGCCGACTCCGGCGCCGGGGGCTATACCGGTATCGCAAAGCTGAATGGTGGTGCTGATGCGATTCATACTGCGAGCGGCAAGCGCATCAACAGCGATAACGAGATCCGGTTTAATTTTATCAACAACGCCGCGGATGATTTCACCGGTCTCCATACCGGTAATGCCGAGGACACCAGGAGAAATGGCACAGACAGGGCGGATTCCTTCTTCTACATGTTCCGGGATGTATTCTAACAGGTGGCGCGTCACCATTAATTTTGATACTACCTGAGGACCAAGGGCATCCGGTGTCACATTCCAGTTTCCAAGGCCAACGACCAAAATATTTGTTTTTTCGTTTAAATTGACTAATTTTTTAATTTCATCACTGAGTGCGTGGCAGGCGGAGTTAAATTCTTCCTGATCCGCAGTTTTGGTATCAGGTATTTCCATGGTGATATAATTTCCTATGGGTTTCCCCATTTTTGCCTGTGCTTCTTCTGTTTTAATTTCAACCCGTGTAATTTGAACGCTGTCATGCTTGTCTTTACAAACATCAACCCCGGCAATTTCCTGTGCGGCTTCTGCCAATAGTTCATAAGCTTCTGACGCTAAGTCCGTTCTAATATTAGGCATGTCATACCTCCTAAGGTTAAATTTTCATTTTGATTGTATTAGTATGAGAATTTTTTATAAAATAATAACAAATTTATAATAAAATATGAAAAAACACTTTTCATTCTGCGTAATTCATGATATGATAAAATGGATGATTGAGGGAAAGTAACTAACGGAGGCGAGCAACTTGGAAAAAGAAAAATTTTATATCACAACAGCAATTACGTATACATCCAAAAAACCGCACATCGGAAATACCTTTGAAGTTGTGTTGACCGATGCCATTGCACGCTACAAAAAAATGCTGGGTTATGATGTTTTTTTCTTAACTGGGACGGATGAACATGGGCAGAAAATTCAGGAGGAAGCGGAAAAAGCTGGTGTTACACCCAAAGCATATGTAGATAAAGTTGCAGGTGAAATTCGCCGGATTTGGGATTTGATGGGCGCCAAATATGATAAATTTATCCGCACGACGGACGATTATCACGTAAAAGCGGTGCAGCAAATATTTAAAAAGCTATATGACCAGGGCGATATTTATAAAAGCGAGTATGAGGGCTGGTATTGCGTGCCGGATGAATCGTTTTTTACCGATACCCAGCTGGTGGATGGAAAATGTCCGGAGTGCGGCAGAGAAGTTGTGCGCACCAAAGAAGAGGCATATTTCTTTAAAATGAGCAAATATCAGGACGCGCTGATGAAACACATCGAAGAACATCCGGAATTTATCCAGCCGGAGAGCCGCAAGCGCGAAATGGTAAATAACTTCCTTAAACCGGGGCTTCAGGATCTTTGTGTTTCCCGTACTTCGTTTGACTGGGGTGTTCCGGTAGAATTTGATCCGGGGCATGTGGTATATGTTTGGATTGATGCGCTCTCAAACTACATCACTGCCTTAGGCTATGAACCAAATGGAAAAAAATCGGAGCTGTATGAAAAATATTGGCCGGCGGATGTGCATATTATCGGAAAAGATATTTTGCGTTTTCATACCATTTATTGGCCAATTATGCTGATGGCTCTGGGAGAACCGCTTCCAAAACAAATTTTTGGACATCCGTGGCTTTTGGCTGGCGCGGATAAAATGAGCAAATCGCGCGGCAATGTGATGTATGCAGATGATTTGGTCCGGCAGTTTGGAGTAGATGCCATCCGGTACTATCTCTTAAGTGAAATGTCGTATGCGCAGGATGGAACGATCTCTTATGAAACCATCATTGCTCGCTATAATTCGGATCTTGCCAATACGCTTGGTAATTTAGTAAACCGTACTGTGGCAATGATGAATAAATACTTTGAAGGGATTATTCAGCCGCCGTGTGCCGGAGAGTTTGATGATGAATTAATTCAGTGCGCGGAAGGCACCGTAAGACGTTTCCAAGCAAAAATGGACGAATATCGTACAGCAGATGCTCTGGATGAAATTTTCACATTGGCCCGACGTTCCAATAAATATATAGACGAAACTGCACCTTGGGTATTGGCAAAAGAGGAATCAAACCGTGCTAGATTAGGCGGTGTTCTTTATAATTTGACAGAAGCAATTCGAATGATAGCGGTTTTGCTTTCGCCTTTTATGCCGGATACTGCGAATCATATTTTTGCGCAGATCAAAGCAGTGAAAACGGATTGGGAAAGCGTTCAAAACTTTGGGGCTGCACAGGCAGGCGATCGGGTTGGAGAAGCTGCGCCGTTGTTTGTGCGTCTGGACGAAAAGAAAAAATTAGAAGAAATTGAAGCAGAGATTTTGGCAAAAGCTGAGCCGGAGAAAAAAGAAAACGCACACGAGGAGAACGCTATCAGCATTGAAGATTTTGCAAAAGTGGAATTAAAAGTTGGTGTGATATTAGAATCAAAGCCTGTGGAAGGCGCGGATAAACTGCTTGTTTCACAAATTAAAATTGGGGATGAAATACGTCAGATTGTATCAGGAATTGCAAAATATTATAATCCGGCAGAGTTAATCGGCAAAAAGGTTGTCGTTGTGACCAATTTAAAACCGGTAAAATTGCGCGGTGTGCTTTCTGAAGGAATGATTTTGGCAGCATCGACGAAAAAAGAATTGACGGTTCTTACTGTGGACAAAGATATTCCTGATGGAACAAAAATTAGTTAATGACTGCTGAACAATTCTGAAACGCAGCCGCATAGCGGTTTGTAAGCGTTTCAGAATTGTTTAGGTGCAAGGTTTTTGTGCTTTTTTTGCC
>CASGBM010000060.1 GCA_949299615.1 uncultured Eubacteriales bacterium
TAGGCGTAGATGGCCAGCTCATACACATGAAGCCCCAACTCGAACACCGCGTTAGGGAGCATGAAGAAATACTTCTTCACATCTCGCTTCTGATTTCCCATCATTCCTGTCCTCCCTTCGTGTGCGCGGAGATCCATCTCCGCAGTTCCTCCTTGGGGACCACGATGCGCTTGCCGATGCGCAGAGAGGGGAAGTCCTCCTCCTGCACCAGCTCATAGGCGCTGGCATCTGAGATTCCAAGAAGATCCGAGAGCTGCTTCATATTCAGCATCAGCGGCAGTTCGTCATAGCTTTTGTAGATCGATGGTTTCATTCAGGTTACCTCCTCATGTTTTTTCTCTGCAGAATTTTCACAGTCCTGTCTCCTTGACCTGCACCTCCTCTCTGACCAGCGCTCGGACAACTCTCTACTGCTCGGGCACGAACAAAGAAGCTTTTGAGAAAAACAAAAACCGGGCACATGAGAACAACTCAACACTTGGCAGGAACCTACCTGCCTTGTTTCGTATGTTTCTCATGCGCCCGGCGATTCGGTGGAGACTTTTCATTCTACGCTGACTGGCTGCCAGCGCACCCCTTTGCTCGGTGCAGCATTTTGCGGCTATTCAAATTATGATTTTATCATAACAGAACAAATGTTCTATTATCACACAAAAACAACTTTGAATTAAAATGTAGATATTTTTTTTGCACACAAAGAACACGAAATGTGTACGAGTTTATGGAAAAAGCAGCTAAAGCTAGGAAAATATAGTGGACATTCTTAAAGCATAAGGGAGGAGAAACAGCGTATGGCATTAGAACAAAAGAAAACCAAAGCGGTTGTTGCAAAGCAGAAAGAAAAACTGGAAGCTATCAGTGCAGGGGAAAATCCGTTTGATCATGTTTCTTCAAAAATAAATCATTTGCAAAACCATGATCAGTCGCTGGCTAATTATGTTACAAAGCTTTTGCAAAGTCCAGTTGCAGAAAAGGATCAAGAAATACTGCGCAAAGCCGGTTTTTGTGAGAGTGAGATGAATCAGGCGCTGCTTTTAGCACAGACATTTTTGTCTAGGGCTGTGGAAAAAGGAGATGTATCTGCTTTTAAAGAAATTAAATCGATTTTGCAGGAAGAAGAAGACGGTGACGGACTGTTTCAGGAAATTATGCAAGGAATATGTGAATCGGTACAGATGGAAAAAAGCGGCGTGAGAAAAAGAGGACCAAAATGAAACTCCATGTTTAGCAAGAAGCAATGGAAATTGCTTTACCGTTTTTTTGCAGGAAAATTGAAGCGGATTAATATTTTACAGGGATCCGTACGTTCGGGGAAAACGTGGATCAGTTTGGTGCTTTGGGCGTTGTGGGTTTCTCAAATGCCGAAGGACTGCGCATATTTAATGTGTGCAAGGACTTTGGATGCGCTGAAGAGAAATTGCCTGGACACGTTGGAGGGGTTATTGGGAAGAAAACGCTTTCAATATAGTCTTCACCAAAAAGAAGCCATTTTGATGGGACGAAAGGTATATTTGGAAGGGGCGGGAGACATTAGATCGGAGGAAAAGATCCGCGGAATGACTCTTGCCGGTGCGTATTGTGATGAAATTACACTGATTCCGCAAAACTTTTTTTCCATGCTACTGTCTCGGCTATCTGAACCTGCGGCGAAACTGTTTGGTACGACAAATCCGGATAATCCGGGGCATTGGCTGAAAACAAACTATCTTGACAGGAAAAAAGAGCTGAATTTATATTCCGAAACGTTTTATATGGATGATAACGTTTTTTTAGAGCCGGATTTTGCCCAGAATTTGAAAAAGGAATACACTGGTGTATTTTATGAGCGCTTTATTAATGGGGCTTGGGTAAATGCGGAAGGTTTGGTGTATCCTGGATTTGACGAAAAGCGGCACGTCGTTGCCTACCAGGAGGATGAGACAGAGGGAGATTATTATATTTCTGTCGATTATGGAACACAAAACCCTTGTTCTATGGGACTGTGGAAGGTTTGTTGGGAACAGGAAAAAGCCATTAGAATACGCGAGTTTTACTATAGCAGCAAAAAAGAGCACAAACAAATGACGGATGAGGAGTATTATCAGCAGCTGGAACTTTTGGCAGGGGATTTGCCGGTGCAGATGGTGATTGTTGATCCATCGGCGGCAAGCTTTATTGCTTGTATTCGCAAAAACGGACGGTTTGTTGTGAAAAAAGCAGAAAACAGTGTGTTGGATGGGATACGTTTGGTGTCTTCTTATTTATATCAAGACAAGATATATTTTGATAAAAGCTGCGTGGCAACTCAGCAGGAATTTCGGGCTTATGTCTGGGATGAGCAGGCGGATACGGATTGTGTCATTAAGGCGAATGATCATGCGATGGATGATATTCGATATTTTTGCAGTACAGTTCTTCGGCGGAGATTTCGCTGAGGATGGAAATGGAGGCGGTGTTTTTCGTGAAATGGATTACAAAATGCAGGAAGAGGGTGGTGCGTATGACAGAGGAGCAAGAGGAAAAGATTCGGCAGGAAATGAAAAATGGTACTTCGGAGAAAATGAGGGACGCAATTCGTTTGTGGTCAGCGATGTATCACAATCGTGCGCCTTGGCAGGATGAGCAGGTAAAAAGTCTGAGTTTACCTGCGGCAATTTCGGCAGAAATTGCGCGATTGACTACAGCTGAAATGCAGTCAAAAATCTCCGGACAGGAGAGGGCGGAGTATTTAAACCAATGTTATCAACCGGTTTTACAGCAGCTGCGGCGCTATGTGGAGTATGGCTGCGCAAAGGGCGGGCTTGTTATGAAACCGTATGTAGATGGAGATTCGATATTGGTTGATTTTGTTCAGGCAGAGCATTTTTATCCTTTTTGTTTTGATTCTTCCGGAAGAGTTACGGGCGCGGTATTTGCAGAGCAGATTCGCATGGATGAAAAAATTTATACCAGGCTGGAAAGACACGAACTTAGCAGAGATGGATATCAGATTCTTAACCGTGCGTTTGTGAGCCGAACAGAGGGAGAATTGGGACGGGAGGTGCCTTTGGAAACCATTCCGAAATGGAGCGCTTTGACACCGGCGGTCAGCATTTGCAATGTGGATAAGCCGTTATTTGGATATTTTAAAGTACCTTATGCCAATGCGGTGGATACAACCTCACCGCTCGGCGTATCTGTATATGCGAGGGCGGCAGAGCTCATTGAAGAAGCGGACAAGCAGTATTCGCGCCTGCTTTGGGAATTTGAAAGCGGGGAACGGGCGCTTTATGTGTCAGACGTCGCATTTCGCAGGGACAAATTTGGGCGCGCAAGAGTTCCTGATAAAAGGCTGTACCGTTTGCTTGGGATCGAACAAGGCGGCGATGATTTGTTTTCTGACTGGACACCGCAGCTTCGGGAAGAAAATATACTTCGCGGTTTGAATGCAATATTACGCAAGATAGAATTTAACTGCGGTTTGGCCTATGGTACGCTATCCGATGTGGATTATGTAGACAAAACGGCAGAAGAAGTGCGCGCTTCGAAACAGAGAAGCTATTCTATGGTGTGTGATATGCAGAAAGCACTGGAGCAAGGCTTGGAGGATTTGATTTTAGCAATGGATGTTTTGTGCAGCTTATACCATCTTGCGCCGGAAGGTAATTATCATCTGTCGTTTGAATTTGATGATAGCATTATAACGGACCGTTCGGCGGAATTTGCGGAAAAACAGCAGCTTTTGGCATCCGGCATTTTGCTGCCTTGGGAGTTTCGCATGTGGTATTTTGGCGAATCGGAAGAGCAGGCTAAAAACGCGCTTGGCGACCAAGCCTCCGAAGAGGAGGAAAAAAAGCAGGAGACGGGCGCTTTTTGATATGATTTGGCCGGTCTGCGGGCCTAATACGGCAGACGGCAGGTGATGCGACCACCTAAAATGCGTAGCCGGAAAGGAGAGAGGATGAGAACAGAGGAATTGATGGAATTGGGACTTAGCCGGGAACAAGCCGGGAAAGTACTTGCGATAAACGGCAGGGACATTGAACGGCTTAAAAGTGCCAACAGCAAAGAAGTTGACACATTAAAAAAAGATTTGACGGCGTCTAAGGAAACCCTAAAGAAGTGGGAAGAGGCAGACATTGATGGTTTGAAAGAAGAGGCGGAAAAGTGGAAGCAGCAGGCAATGGAGGCGGAGCTGAAAGAGAAAAAATCAAAAGAGGAAATGCTGATTCAAAAAGAATCGAAAGGCATTTATCAGGCGTATAGAGCAAAAGATGCCGCACTTTTGGACAAGCTGATTGACTGGGGCAAGGTATCCGTTAAGAAGGGAGCGGTTTGCGGCTTGGATGAACAAGTTCAGGCTTTAAAGGAATCCTATGGATTTTTGTTTGAGTCTAAAAAGCCGATTCCTTATTTTTCCGCCGCTTCTACTGGTTTTGCAGAAAGCAAGGATACGGATGAGATTCGCAAAGCGATGGGAATATCTGTTTAGCATCTGGAATTACTTTGATTTTTGCAATGCAAAAAATTGGACAGCTTAGGATTATGACAGAAAGGATGATGAAACATGGCAAATTCAATTCAATTATTTAAAAATTATGTGGGATTATTGGATGAGGTTTACCAGCAGGCGGCAAAAACTGCTGTGCTGGAAAGCGATTCTCTTTTGGTTCAGCAGGGGGCTAATGCAAACGAACTGGTGATTCCGAAAATGGAATTGTCCGGTTTGGGCGATTATGACCGTGCCAGCGGCTATGTTACCGGTGATGTGAAGCTGACCCATGAAACCGTACAGTTTAATTACGAACGCGGCAGGATGTTCAGCGTGGACAGCATGGATAATGAAGAAACTGCCGGAGTGGCGTTTGGAAAGCTGTCGGGTGAGTTTATCCGGACAAAGGTTGTTCCCGAGCTTGATGCCGTTCGTTTTGCGCAATATGCTTCTGCAACGGGAATTTTAACCGCTACGGCTGAAACTTTTTCTGCCGGAAAAGATATTCTGGATGCGCTGAGGGAAGCAAAAGCGGCTATGGATGAGGCAGAGGTAGCAGAAGAGGATCGGTATTTATTTATTACGCCGACACTGATGGATTTGGTGGATGGCGTTGACACTACAACATCGAAAGAAATTTTAAACCGTTTTGCTGATGTAATTTGTGTTCCGCAGAGCCGCTTTTATACACAAGTAACTTTAAAGAGCGGAACATCGGAGGAAGCCGCAGGCGGATATGCAAAAGGAGATGAGGCAAAAGATATTAACTTTATGATTATTCATAAGCCTGCAGTACTTCAGATTACAAAACATCAGGCGCCGAAAGTCATTTTGCCGGAAGCGAATCCCGATGCAGACGCATATAAATTTGGCTACCGGATTTATGGACTGAATACGGTTTATGAGAATAAACAGAAAGGAATTTATCTGAGCACAAAGGCTTAATGGGAGGCGGTTAGATGTCTTATGCGGATTTTGCATTTTATCAGGATGAATTTTGCGGCAGCCTGATTCCCACAGAAGACGATTACAAAACAGCCTCGGTCAAAGCAAAATGCTATCTTGATTGGCTGACAAACGGACAGATCAAGGATTTGGAGGACATTTCTGATGACATTAAGCTTGCCGAATGCGCGGTGAGTGAGGTTTATTGGATTAATGGGAGGAATCCCGGCATCCTGTCAGAAGGAAATGACGGCTATCAAGTGGAATTTGCGGAGCCGCAGGAAATGGACTTGTATCGGACGGCAGTCCGTTTCCTGCCCGATGGGCTGATTTACAGGGGGATTGGGATATGATTACGCAGGGTGGAATTACGCTGTTTCATGCACTGGTGGATCCTGTAAGCCGCGAAAATTACTACCAGAAAAGTTTTTTTGAAAAAGTATCTATTCGAAAAAGTGTTACGGTAGAAAAAAGAATGAGCAAAAATGCACCTTGGGCGGACAAGGACACAGTAATCCGGATTCCGACAGAGGAAGAAATTGCTGTTTCCGTGGGGGATTGGATTGTGTTTGGGGAATGTACGGACGATTTGCCGCCGGCTGGAAGCTTGCAGGTAAGCACCGTTTCGGACAACCGCTTGGGAAGTAAAATGATGCGCCATTTTAAGGTGGCTTGCCGTTAATGGAAAAATATCAGACGGCAGGTTTTAGCGGGCAGACAATCGAATTAATGCCCATGGTTGCGAAGAGGCAGGAGGGATCGACGAATGAGTATGATGGAAACAGTCAGGGAATTTATCTGCCAATGCCCTTTTTTAAAAAACGGGCTTTTAAATGTCAATTATTTAGGTCCATATCCAACGGAGTATGTGATTGAGCGTGTGGCAGCTGATGAGGTTTTAAAAGAATACAGTGACAGCGGAAAATTAAAGCAGTTTGTCTTTTCTTTTGCCTCGCGGGAATGGATTGGAAAGAATGTGGAAGAAAATCAAAAAATTGCGCAGTTTTATGAGAATTTTGCTGGCTGGCTGGATGAAATGAGCGCAGCAGGCAGACTGCCGGTATTGGGAGAAGGAAAGACAGCACAGTCAATAGGGGCGATTTCTGCCGGTGCTATGAGTAATCTATCCGGTGACAGCGCAAAGTATCAGATTCGGTGCCGGTTGATTTATTATGAAGGAGGAGATAACGTATGGCAGGAGAAAAATTAGTGAAACGCTGTCAAAAACTCGCTTTTTACGGAGTGACGGAGCAAGACAGCACAACGTATTACAGAATGACAGGATTTACGGAGTTTTCCAAAAGCGCTAATCCGAAAGAGTATACACGGCAATATATTGATGAGGAACATGAAAGAAATGATGTTGTTGGATATAGTCCGTCATTTTCCTATGAATTTGATCAGTTTGCCGAGAATCCGGTGCATTTGGATATTGCAGCGATTACGGATGGAGAAAAGACAGGGCAGGACGCAGTACGCTCTATTTTGGTTGTAGATTTGACGCAGGAGTCGGCTGGTTCTTATGCGGCGGTAAAACGTGATTTTGCCGTGATCCCAGATGCAGAAGGCAATTCGACAGACGCGTATACCTATTCTGGAAGCATGAAATCAACGGGTGAAAAAGTGATTGGAACGGCGACGAGTGAGGACGGCTGGAAAACTGCGACATTTACGGAAGGAAACGATTGATTTTAAACCTTTATCATATGGAGGATGGTAATGAAAAAGTTTCAATTTGGAGATTTTGCCGTAAGAATAGATTCATCTGACTATGATTTTATGATGCTGCTGAAAAGATGTCTGGAAGAACTAAGGGTGAATATCAAAAAGATTAAGGATGAAAATGAGATCAAGAAAAATGACAGCGTTTGCCGAGCTGTATACTGTTTTTTTGACCACATGTTTGGAGCTGGAAGTGCACAGAAACTGTTTTGCTGTAAAATCAGCTTAAGAAGGTGTACGGAAGCATTGAATTTGCTTGCTAAGACCGTGCGCCGCGATGCGAAAGCGTCGCGGCGCTTCGGCCGCAAGGTTTTATCAAAAATGCAACGGTTGACTAGAGGGAAAGGTATGCTGTGATGTTTTGCTTGACGGAAAAATTGCCGCAATGGATTGAATGCGGCGGGGATAGGTATGAGATTTTCAGCGATTTTCGGATTTGGATGCGGTTTGAAGAGATTTTATTTTCCGGTGGACTGTTATGGGAAGAAAAATTAACCCGCATATTTACGCTTTGTTATCCAAAGCGGCTGCCGCCTACTATAGATGAGGCATTAAATGGATTGGTTTGGTTTTACTGTGGTGGCAAAAAAGATTCGATGAAACAATTCGGCACAAAAAACAGGATCGGCGGGCGGCTTTATGATTGGAAAACGGATGCGCAGTGGATTTATGCGGCGTTTTTATCACAGTATCATATCGATTTAACCTGTGAAAATTTGCATTGGTGGAAATTTCTTGCGTTGTTTCGAGCGTTGGATTCCAATTGCAGAATCTGTCAGATTATGCAATATCGGGCTATGGATTTGTCGGCAATTACAGATTCGAAAAGCAAGGCGTATTACCGTAAAATGAAGCGGCTGTATCGCTTGCCGGAGCGAAAAAGCAAAGAAGAAACGGAACAGGAACTAGCCGAAATTATGGCGCAAATGATGGGATGAGGAGGGATAAAATGGATGAACAAAATCGATGGGACGAATCACTTGGCGGGCTGAAGGAGCTTGAACAGGCCGCAGATTCCAGCGCCGAATCTATTTCGAAAATTACGAAAGGACTGGCAGATAGTGTGAGCGCCGGAGTGAACCAAGGAAGCCGAACACTGCAGACAGAGCTGAAAAAAATGCTGTCCGGTGCGGTAAAGGCAGCAAAGCAGGCGCTGGGCATCCATTCTCCGTCAAAAGTGATGCAAGATGAGGTGGGAAAGCAGATTGTGTCTGGCATTGCTGCCGGCATTGAGGATAATAAAAATTTGACGCAGAAGGCTCTATCAGAACTAAATGACGGCATGCTAGCATCAGAACATGCATATCTGACTGAAAAAGAGCGGCTGACGAAAGAAAATGCTTTGCTGGAGGAAAACAAAAGACAGAGGGAATATCAAATTCGGCTGGCTTCGGCAAAGGATGCAGTTACAGCGGAAAAAATTATGCAGGATGAAATCCTGCGCCGAAAAGAGCTGGCAGATGATCAATATCTTGAGCAGTTAAAGCAGACAGCAGAAAAAGAAAAGACGATTTTAGAGCAATTAAAAGAGGATGTACGTGATATTTACAGTGATATTGCGCAATATGCTGAAGAAAATTTGTCTGAAGTTTATAAAGCGCAGGAAAAACTGGAAGAAAAACTATCCGATTTTGGAAGCCTCACTTCAAAAGAGGTGTTTTTGGGAGCTGGGGAGGACGGCGAAGATTTAGAATTTTTTACACTTGCAGACCTTGGCGCACAAATTCAGGCGTTGGAACAGTATGGAGACGCCTTGTCTGCTGTTAAGCGGCGAATGGAAGAACGGGGGTTTTCCAAAGAAAACGCGCAGGCTTTTTTTGCCGCCATGACGGAACTGACAGTGGAAGAAGGAACACGGTTTGCACAGCTTTTGGCTGGCGCTGATGACGCAGAGTTTTCCAATTATTTGAGCCAATGGATTAAAAAGCAGGAACTGTCGGAAGCAATTTCAAAAACGCTTTATTATGAGCAATTTAAAGATGCTGTTGATGACACGAAACAATATATGGTGGATAAATTAAAAGAGGCAGGGCTTGAGATACCGGAAGGTTTTTTTGTCAGCGGCAGTATTTCTGCAGAAAATTTCGGCAATGCGTTTTTAGAAGAAATGCAGGACCAGATGGAAAAGGTAAAAACATGGGCAGAATCGTTTACTCTCTCTTTTACACCGGACAATGCCGGCGTTTCATCCCAGCCGGTGCAAAACGCCTATCATTCGACAACGTATGTATTAAATGGGAGCGGAGAGACGGTGGCTCAGCAGCTGATGAGCGCCCGAAGCCATAGTGAACTGGAAAGGATGAGGAACGGATGACGCAAATTTTTTTTCAAAATGATCTGGGAACGCTGCGCATGAGCGGTGGCTTAAATGATATATGGCGTTTGACCAATGTTTCCGGTCTTGCGGCATCGGAGAAAAGTTATCAAACTGCAATTTACGCGATGACGGCAGGTCAAAAAACAACGGCAGTTCACCGCAGCGCCAGGATCATAACCATCGCGGGTGACATCGCCGGAGGGGCAATGGTGGTTCCAACACAAATTGCCCGTGCAGTTCGGATTTTAGATCGACCCGGCTGGCTTTTGGTGTGTTCTATGGGCAGAAAGCGGAGAATATGGGCAAGATGTACTTCCTTTGAACCGGGAAAACGCCAGGGGCTGTCTTTCCGCGAATTTCAAATGCAATTTTGCTGTGACTGCCCATTTTTTGAAAGCGTAGAAGAAACAACGGCAATGCTGTTTGAACGGGAACATCGCTTAAAAACCCAGTTTACTTTGCCAACGGTTTTTAGCAAGAGGGTTTCGAAAGGAACGGTGTTAAACGGCGGGGATGTAGAAGCGGAACCTGTATTTGAAATTCATTTTGGAGCGGATGGGGAATTTGGGGAGGGAGCTGTGGAGCTGATGAATTACAGCACAGCGCAGAAAATTAGTTTTTCATTGTCACCATCCCCAAATGAAAGTGTAACGGTTGACATTGCCAATCGCAAAATTTTTAACAACCTGGGAGAAAATTTGCTGTTTTCCCTGTCGGATGACAGCTGCTTAAGTTCTTTTGGACTTGCGGCTGGTGCAAATTTGATTGAAGTAGTCAGCGAATTTGCAGCAGATTTCAGTGTTGTGTGCCGTTTTACCAATCGGTATTTGGAGGCGGTGTGCTGATGGAAGATATTCGGTTTTATAATTTTGAATTTAAATTGCTTTGTATAGAATCCTTGTTTTTAAGTGTAAATTGGAGAATTAAGTATAATGAAGTTGGGCAGTTTGAAGCCCATTTCCCGCTTACGTCGGAAGTTTTTAAAATTGTTGCGGAAAATCCTTATTTAGTGGCGGTACAAGGGAAACAGGCGGCGATAGTGACAGGTTTTCAGGCAATGGAAGATTTGGCTGTTTTCGGAAGGTCATTAAATTGGCTTTTTACAAAACGGATTGTACCCGACTTTGAGCCGGTAACAGGGACGGTTGGAAAAATTACTTGCGATTTGGTGGAAAACGCATTTTTGGATGTGGAGAATTTTGTGGTTGACGGAAGTTTGGATAAAGGAGAGGAAGTTTCGTTTTCGCAAAAAGAATACCGAACGCTTGCTGATGTTGTAAAAGAGTGCTTAAAACTGCAGGGCGCGGGACATGAAGTTCAGTTTGATCCTCAACATAAACTATGGATTTATCGTGTTGTGATTGGACAAGAACAGCCGGTGATGGTATCAGAAGACAACAGAAATGTGACTGCGACAGAATGGAGCTCGGATTTGCTGGATTTGTGTACTGCCGGCTGGTATCAACAAAAACAGGAAAGTACAGAAGAAAATCGGGAAACAGGTGCCATATGGACGTTTGCCGACAGTGAAAAAGAGGAAGGAATTTATCGTTGGGATTGCCTTCTGCAAGGAGAAACCGAGGCGGAAGCCTTGCAGGATTTGTCTCAAAAAACGAAGACAAGTAAAATTGTGGCACAAAATGCGGATTTGGCTTGGCACACGGATTATGAATTGGGAGATATGGTTCGTGTACAGGTTAAGAAAGGCGATTTATTGCAGACAGCAAAAAAAAGAGTGATAGGCGTTCATTTGTGGTATGAGGAAGGGCAAAAAGGGGAACAGCCGGAATTTGAGTCGGACGAGGAGGCGTAAGATGAGTTACAAGTATAGTTTTTGTGATAATATGGAGTACGGAGCGGAGGATGTGAACGGGATCGTGCAGCGGTTGGTGGCAAGCGGCGTGGCGGATCCGTTTACGGACGGCGTGGCGTATAATGCGGGGAAGTTAAACGATGTGATTTATGCGGTATATGACCCTGGCGTGGTGCCGTCGTCTGTAACTACGCTTCAAGTGACGAAGCAGTCGGACGGCGTGGTTGCGGTCGCGCCGGGGCTTGCGTTTTTTGCAAACGGGAGCACGATTGAGATCACAAGCACAGAGACGCTTTCGTATGAGCAAGGGGTAAAAAACTATGTGTATGTAAAGCAGGATTTGGCGGCGCAGAACCGGAATTACCCTGCGTGTACAACGAGCGCGCCGTCGGGGGATTTTGTGCTTTTGGCAGAGGTATCGGCGGACGGGCAGGTCGCAGACAAACGGACGTATGCGCGCGGAAAAGTGCCGGGGTATCAGTCGAATGCCAATGTGTGCATGGTGGTGGAGAAAAGCTACACATTCGACAGGGACTGGGGCGACCCTGTGTCAGGTACGGAGACGTTTGATATTGATTTAGGCGATAATAATTATTCGTTTGTTTTCTGCCAGTGCCCGGGCACGGTTTCACCCAGTTATACGAACTATGGACAGATGGGAAGATATTCTATGGAAGACGGGAGCTATTTTTGCGTCAGTAAAACCAATAATAACGGATACAATCGTGTGGCGCTGGATTGCCTGGAAGTAGGAGGATCAAGGCCTTGGGGCGAGCTGACCTTCTCTAAGGCGGGAAGCGTATTAAAAGCGACGCTGAACTGGAACCGAAGCGATTCTGGTACGGGGCAGATTCATATCAATTTTAAACTGTATTTATGTTAGGAGGTGCGCTATGATACGGTATCCGATCAAAATTAATGTACAGTCCTGCCGGGAGCGGTATGAAAATATTGTGTTTACTACGGGGGATACGCGCGGCTATCAATTGGAATTTTCCTTTTATGAAAACAGGGCGCGGATGGATTTATCCGGCTGTGCTCTGACGGTAAAATCGAAACGTGCAGACGGTGCGGTGATTATCGACAGCGGGAGCGTTGAGGCGGACACGGCTTATTACCTTGTGGCGGATAATGCTTATGATGTGCCGGGGACGCTGGAAATGGAAGTTGCTTTGATCCGCGGCAATGGCTCTTATGTAACGGTGAATGTCATTACCGTTCAGGTTCGGGAAGGGTTCGGCGAAGAAGGATTGTCCTCAGAGGACAACGAGCCTGTGTTAGCGAATCTGGAAGCGCAGGCGATTCAAACACAAGCGGCAGTAAACAGCCACATACAAGACCCGCAGGCGCATGCGGAGATTTTTCAAAGCGAGCGGGAGACGTTTAACCCGCTTTATGCGAATGCGCTTATCGGCACGAAAGAAGGAGCAAACATT
>CASGBM010000061.1 GCA_949299615.1 uncultured Eubacteriales bacterium
TGGTACACGCCCACGAAAAACGCATATTTAAGTACAGAGGGGTTTCCCCTCTGACGACTCCCCATAATTGCGAAAAGATAGGTTTATCTACAGTCTGGGAATTCGGCTTATTTTGCCGAATTCTTTTTTGATACCTGCCCATCATTTTTTCTCCCCAAATGGTTTATAAGAATCTCAGGATTTTGGTCAAGGAGAAACGGTGACAAATATTGGACTGATTTTGGAACTAAAAACTGCTGGAACTGCAAATTGAAAAAACAAATGCGGGACGAAAACCGGGCAGAAAAAATGTGCAATTGTGCGTAAAAATGGTAAAGATTCGGAATCCTATTTCAGGGATGGAATCCAATAGCGGGTTCCATCCCTGAAAAATTTCTCAGAAAGAAAACCAAAGCACTCCGCTTTCATCTATCAGTTTAATTTTGTGTAGACAACAAACATACCGTCTCGACGTGTGTCATCACTAATACATGAACACAATAGCTCTCCGCAACCAGTTGGTCTATTGTAACAAATAATGCGTTTGCAATACGCATTGTCATATCTAAACTCGGAACAGTCCGTGCGTGTTCGATCTGACCGATATGGCTGGTACTGCAGTCGCACAACTCAGCAAGGTCTTCCTGCCGCAGCCCGGCAATGTGCCGATATTTCCTGATATTATTTCCCAAAGCTATGTAATCCACGGTACATCTTCTCCTTATAATTATTTTACAATGTCTTTTATTAAATTTGAAGAATGCAGCCATCCGATACACGCACTATAAGTGTGATTTAAAGAAATAATACCAAAAAAATAAAACAACAAATAAAATTAGTCTGCTCATAGGTGTGGGCAGACTAATTCACAGTTTACTGAAACATATCAAGATTGTCCAGCATTTTTGCAATGTCTTCTTCTAACGCCTCCTGTTGGCCGTTTTTGCTATTATCCTGGATACCGGATATCTGCATGCCGGTAAGTCTTTGTTCAACTATGTTTTGTATCATCTGTTCTATTTTTGCCTGATCATAGCTTGGCGTAAGCTTGATCTCCACTTTGCAGTCTTTACTTTTTAATTCCGGATGGGATTCCATATACTCGTTCAGGGCAGCCACCACGAGATGACTTTTCCGATTTCCCATCCTTTCCAGCAGTTCTCCTGCTCGAAACTGTTCTTCTGTTTCTGAGTTAAATTGCAATGAAAACCGATACTTTCCGTCCTTTTTCATAGAATCACCGCCTGTCACTTCATGCGTTGAAGCGAAAGCTGTTTCCTTGCAAGCATTTCATAACCCACGGCATTGGCGTTCGGAGAATCAACAAAGCTTGCTTTTGCCACCTGCGGAGACTTTTCCAAAAAAGTATGCAGCAATATACTGCCGCCGCCGATAAACACAGCAGGGTTAGAGCGCAGATCAACCTGAAGCTCGCGCAATTGATCCAAAATATTCTTTGCGTGCAGTTTTGTTGCATCCGTGATCGTCCGTTTAACATCTTCCGGCAGAATCGTTTCCTGTCCGCTGAGCACTGCGCTGATATGTTCGTCTTCGATCCGCATATCGTGAAGAGTCCCAACTTTTCTGACGATCTCATTATTCATCGTAATGATACCGGTTTCCAGACTGCGGCAGAATTGCAGGTCGGGTTTACCGTTTCTTAAAAGCAGCACGTCCGTCGTATATCCGCCGATATCTATAATAAATATCCTCAGCGTATTAACGACCAGGCTGCTTTGCGGTACAACAGCCGCGTATGCCTGCGGGAATACCATTACATGATTTATTATAATACTGTACGGGCGATCCTGGTATACAAACTTGATGATACCGTTACGTTTAAAATATCCGGCAAATTTATCCTTCAGCACCCCGTAGTGTTCGGGCGGAAGACCGACCGCCAGGTCCACCTGTTCCAGCGGAGCATAACTGCCGCGTGACTGCATTTCTTTTGCTATCGCAAACAACGAAAGGACAAAATACCGTTCGTCCTGCGTTTTGTCACGCATATAGCTCAGCCTCTTTCCGCTCAAAGTCCAATATCTGCCGTCATACTCCAGTATCTCATCTGTCAGCGGCGGCTTTACGGTATGCTCCGAGAGTCCGGACACAAATGAGAAGTTCGGCGTTTTTATCGCATAGTTCCCATGATCAATAGCTATTAACATAAGATAACCTCCGTAAATTTATTTTGGGATTGTTTTTCCACATTTAATTACACGCAAAACCAAACCTATTTGCAACTGAAATGCGTATTCCCGTTAAAATGCGCGTAAGAAAAAGGAGTAAAGCAGATGTGTTCCGCTTTACCCCTTTGCAATACTGTTATGTCTTTCACATCTATTTGTTTCTATGACTGCAAGACAGTCCTATTCATTAGGCTTTTTATACGGCCTGTTGTTCTTTGAAACAAGAGCATAGACATAATCGTCAAGCCCCTTGTATTTTGGATCCCAAATGTACGTTCTGCTGTGTCCCAAACTCATTTGGCGCCACATCATCGAAATCCTCACCGGCCATTGAAAACTGCAGACCAAACCCTGCATTCTTGAGCGCAATACCGACAGCCGCCGTCTGCGCCCACTCGCGCGGAGAGACAGACGGTTTTTCGGTACAGTATCCGCGGGAGGCAGTCGCCTCCGCAAGATAACAATCTATCGGATCCTTATAACTGGGATATACCCTTGCGGTCGCCACAAAGCAATCCTTGCCTTGATTGACCTGTACGGCAATTTTCCCTTCAGGGTATTTCAAACGGAACCATGCCATCTGGATTATGACAGGCAGCCGTTTGCGGGATTCGTTGGAATTCAGATCGGTATATTCAACGGCAAACGGTGCAGGATCAAAGCCCTGCACCTCGTTGATTGTTTCAATAGCAGCCATAGACGGCAGCTTTTCATTCGAGTTGTTTTGACTCATTGTATTGAACCTCCTTAAAGATTTATCTCGATGTATGTGTTTCGGTACTGCAGCCATACCGGCAGTATCGTGTTTACGAGCTGGATAATACATTTCTTATATTGATCCTGTGTGCCTGGTACAAAGCTTGAAAACCGCTTGCGTGCATCCTGGATCACACGCTGCAATGCAGAATATGCGGTTTCCCGTCTTTTCTGCCCGCTTTCGTCTGTTTTTAACCCAAACTTCCGCTCATTCAGCAAAAAACGCATATATGCGTCCACAAGCTGGTAATGATACGACATAACATTGGTATCCGTTGTAACAGGCGCTGTTTTACAGAAATTCTGAAAGGTCTCAAGGACTAAGATCCTGTAATTCAGTTCCTGAACAAATAACAGCTCATCCAGCGGCAGACAGCCTTCTGTGATCTGTGAGCGATATGTATCCCTTTTTGTTTTGTATGAATCTAATACTGTAGCCATTTTTCTGCTCCTTTCAATTTTTATCAGCAATATTCTTGTATCCTTTTTGCAAGACAGGTGCCGCGTCTTTCCGTGTCTGTCCTTTTGATAGCAATACACAGCGCACGGCGTTCTCCAACGATGATGACTTTTTGCTTACCTCTGGTAATCGCCGTATAGATAAGCGGTCTTGTCAGCATAATGGCGTGTGCGCACTGCAGATTGATAATAACAGACTGGTATTCGGCTCCCTGCGACTTGTGTATGGTCGAAGCGTATCCTAAGTCCAACATGTCAAGATCGCCCGCGTCATACTCTTTCAGCTTTCCGTCACCGAAGTTGACATATATAACGGTTTCGGAATCGGTCTGTACAATATTTGTGATATACCCGATATCGCCGTTATTTACATCGCCGTGGTTTTTCGTCTGCATAACCTTATCGCCGCATCGGAAAAGCCGTTTCCCAAACCGTATTTCGCTTTTTTCTCTACCGGGAGGGTTTACCATATCACGAACGAGCTCGTTTAAGGCATTTACCCCTGTTTCGGTTTTCTGACGGAACGGTGAAAGCAGGGCAACATTATCCACGCCGTATTTGGCAATTTCCTGCATATACACCTCGGCTATTTGTTCGGCGGACTCTGCCGTGGAAGCAGAATCATCAAACCGAAAATCTGCCCCATATTCCAGACTCAGATTCCCGTGACGGATCAGCTTTGCATTGGTCGCGATACGGCTCCCGGCACTCTGGCGAAACACTTTGTCAAGCCTGACCACCGGGATACACCCGCTGGCGATCAGCTCGCTTAAGACGGCGCCGGGTCCTACAGAGGGCAGCTGGTCCGCATCGCCGATCAATACGATCTGGCTTTGGTTCTTAACTGCATTGAACAAATGCTCTGCAAGATATACGTCCAGCATAGATACTTCGTCTATCAGCACAAGATCCGCGTCAAGGTCTGTCGGCTCATTGTAATCGCCGTCTTCACCGGCCATCAGCCCCAATGCTTTATGGACGGTCATAGCCGGAAAAAGCGTAGACTGCTCCATACGTCTCGCAGCCCGCCCGGTCGGTGCGCAGCAGCATATCTTATCAACAGGGTGGCTCCGTTTGTAAATATCCAGTAATGCGCGCTGGATCATTGTTTTTCCGGTACCGGGTCCGCCAGTGATGATAGACACGCTGCTTGTAAGCGCAGTCTTGACGGCACACCTCTGCTCAGGCGCCAGCTTGACCGAAAGAAGCGCTTCCTCTTTGTCAAGCTCTGCATCCAAGTCCGTATAAGCATAGCCCCGGTTCCGATGCAGATGGCTTGCGATCAGTTCTGCCAGATGCGCTTCAATATAGGCTGTCCGCGAACGGTATGCGTTTCCCGCATAGGAAACGATTTGCCCGCTTTGGATCAGTCTCGCCGCACGGTTTGCAAGCATTTCTTCCGTAAGCTCCGGCGTGTCTAATATTTTTAAACAGTTTTTTATCAGCTCGTGTTTTTCCAAACACAAATTGCCTTTTCCTTCTGCGTCTGTCAAGGTATAGAGCAGCCCTTCATCGGCACGTTCCGTTGACAGCTTATCAAACCCCATGCTCATAGCGATTTTGTCCGCCGTTTTAAATCCTACGCCGGCCATACTACATAGCTTATACGGATGATTCCTGACAATATCCATTGTCTTTTCGCCGTATTCCTTATACAGCCTGACTGCGCGGTTCGGCGTGATACCGTGTGGGGTAAGGAACGCGACCACATCTCTTGCGCCGCGGTTAGCAAGGTATGAATCACATATCTTTTTCAGTTTGGCCGCGCTTATGCCTGATACGGACAAAAGCTTCTCCGGCTCCTTATCCAGCACCTCAAGCGCAGCGTTTCCAAAAGCGGCATAGATCCGTTCGGCTATCTTAGGTCCGATCCCTTTGATTTGCCCGGATGACAGGTAAGCGATAATACCCTCCTTATCCGGAACAATGACTTCATTATAGCTTTCTACTTCAAACTGGACGCCGTGTTTGGGATTCTTGCTCCAATGCCCCTGCATATCATAACGCAGGTTATCGGCAATGGGCAGACAATACCCGACAGCTTTGATTTGCGAGACAGTATTCCCCAGACTGTCTTTTATTTTTTCGCATGGCCGGTACAGGGCAACCATATAGCTGCCTGTATCGGTAATGCTGATACTCCGGGGATATACAAGACATTCAAATTGACATAGCATTGTAAATCTCCTTTCATTTCGTCCGCAACTGACGTTTAAGGCAGCTGCGGATCATGATCTTATACCTCCTCAGCAATCAATGATTTCCGGGGGAAGCGTAAGAAATGCGTTCTTTTCATCCAGCGTCACCTTTGCCTTATTGCCGCCATGTTGTGTAACCAGTTTCCGTACTGCAGGATACAGGCTTTCGTCAAATACGGTTATATCCATATTCAGGACAGCCGCCTTGCCGATTTCGCCTTTCATCCCGTTGCTGATGCGGTCGCCGCAAACGAACAACACTTCACTGTTTTCCAGTAACCTAAGCCCAAACTCAAGCGCCATTGCACGTTCTGCCGGCAGCTTTTCGCAAAGCAGCGCGGGAAGATATGCGTGCGGCGCCCTTGACAGCACATTCATCTGTTTCATAACATAAAACATATACGCTCTGGCTGCCCGCATATTCCGGATCATTTCCATATCGGTTTTTGCACACAGCGGCGAACAAATATAGGCCTTTTTCAGACACCGGTTAGGGTTTTGAAACTGCATCTCCAGCGCTGTCTCCCAGTTTTCTTTAAAAATATCAATACTCATATTGACTCCTTTCACGACGTCAGACCGCCTGAAGCGATACCTTCAGTTTGCGGCTTTCAGTCTTTTTGATTATATCTTGATATACAGTCGGATATTTCTTTTTCAGCAAAGATGTATCCGTCCTGTTGCTTGTTTTGGTGACAAAATCGATGAGGAACTTGTCCGACGTGGTTTCAAGCACGCCATGTTCATGTGCCTTCATCAATTCTGCAATTCGCACGGAATGTGCCTCAATCTCCTTATTATATTTTTTGATTTCATCATTGCACTCGGCTATCTTTCCTTGCAGTTCATAGATGCTCCGTATCTGTTTTTCGTATTTACCCGGAAGCTCTATGGACGGCAGTGCGGCATTGCCTGAGCCGTATATCCTTGCAAGGGATTCCAGTGCAAGTTTGGGAGCCACGTCCGCCATTGTCGGCGGTTTGTCGTTTTCAAGACTCCAAATCCATTCCTCCAGCCGTTCAAATATCATGTCCTCTTTTGCCTTATCGCGTACTATATCGGGCGTTGCCAGATCATTGTCCGGGTTATTACCCCATACAGCCGAAAAAGCGCCGATATTGACGTCTGCAACGGCAAGATAATACCGAAGCTGAAACTCATAATAAAGCGGGTAGGCGCCGTTTGCCCAGTCCGATGCTTTATGATAGGTACAGCTTTTGCATTCCAGTATCCCCGGCTCGCCGTCAGACGCGCGCGTAAAACGCCTGTCAAAGTCCGCAAGCGCATAGGGATAGTCAGCATGCTGATACATATACGTATCGTCAGTGACGGTATTCCCGGTCTTTTTCGCATAAAAATGCGCCGCGATCGGTTCCAGCATATGACCCATTTCCAATTGGTTCGCATTTGGCTTTGATACAGGTTTCATCCTGCCTTTCTTGATCATCCATAACTCCAGCGGGGTTGTCCACGGTGACACACCGAAAATGGCAGCCACATCGCTTCCGCCTACGGTGTACGGGATGTTGCCTTTGGGTCCGTGCATACGGCATTCCAGCCAACGCTTGTTAGACATACCTGCCGTATCGCAGAGAATATTCGGCGCTGCCATCAGTAACTCACCGCCTTTGCCAGATCGTAATCGCTCCATTTTAAAGAGAGTATACGAGCGATGTTTTCCTCAATGATCAGCATTTTGTTCATAGGGGTGTTTGATGTTTTCAGAATAAACGGTATCTCCTGGATCGCCATGAAAACATCGTGTGCAGTAGCAGTTCCGCCGCCGTATGACATCTCGAACATAGCAATAGCCTCCAAAGCCGCTTTTTTCGGCAGGCTGAGTTTTTTGCATATCCGCGTCATCGCATTGACCGGATACTCAAGCTCGATTTCAAGAAGCTTCTGCAATTTTTCAACAGAATCCCCGAACTGTGCAAACAGCTGATCGAGTGCAGTATCAAAATCCGATATGTTCTTCTGATGCCTGTGCTCAACCGCGATACAGCTGCCGATATGGATCGGGTGCTGCACGCCGGTAAGGATCGCCGAAACCTTTGCCGAAGCGATACCGGTATCGGACGTCATGAACCTGACACCGGGCACCAGCTTTGAAGCCAGTACGGATTTACCCTGTGCATCAAGCAGTTTTGTATAGGCTCCGAGAAGGTCGTTTTTCTGATCCGGCAGCGTCCATGACGCGCTGGTAAGAGAGTGGTCTGAATACCCGTTTTCAAACTCGTTGCCCGGGAATCGGGCGTTTAACTTGTTCTGCACGGTTTTCAGCAGTTCATTGATCGGGAGGATCGAATAATCCACCGCATCACCGGAATGAACGGCTGATACCTTCTCGTCCCGGATAAGCAGCAGCGCATCCGATGAATACAGCTGCAGGCAAGCGTTCAATACGTCCGCAAGTTCTTTTCTCCCGAGTTTGGGAAGCGCGGTGCCGTTGATCTTTGCCCTGTCCAGCAGGCTCTTATAAGCCGTATCCCTGACAGGATAACAGCTGCCGTTTACCTTGAGTGCAAGCCCAAGATGATCGGCCGTGTCCTCGATTGCCTCCGGAGTGGTTCCGGCGGCGAATGCCGAGGGATTAGCGTACAGGACCGAAGTTTTATCAAGCGGTTCCACAGTAAGCTCATTGACTTTGCAGTGAACCCACAGGCTTTCGTCAGACTGACGCTCGTGGTAGTTTTCCATGGCGGGATAAGCGCCAAAGGTCGTGTAAAAGTTGTCTTGGCATGAATTTAGCATAATAAATGCTCCTTTCTTTTTTACGGCTCTGCCGTTTTGATATTTATATAACAAAAGCCGGCAAACCATAAGGTCTGTCGGCTTTGTGTACAATAGATTGACGGGAAACAAAAAAAGTGCCATCTGCAAAAACGCAAATGACACTGTTAAACTCTGTTAAACTGTGTTTGACCGGTTCGTCAAACCTGAAACTTATATTGATATTATAACAGAATTCTTCACAATAGTCAATCTATAAAAGAAAGGAAAGCATAATATATTTTGCTTTTACCGCGAAAGTATGACGTCGCCGCGTTCTTCTGCCAAAGTTTCCAGTTCAGCCGTGAACCCGGACGCCGAAAAGAGGATATAATGCGTCCTGCGCGTGCTTTTGTTCCACGGAACAGTCTTTGCCTTTTCTTCAAGACCGCGCAGTACATTTATGCCCACCGGCTCTTTCCAATACTTGCACTCCCCGAGTATCATATTCCCGCCATCCGGGTCAAGAGCGGCTATATCGATCTCCGTTTTGCTATCCCAGTACCTGCCGACCTTCGTGAAATAGAACGGCCATGTATCGCCGGCGCACAGATCCCACATCTTTTCACGGCATATGTCCTCGTATACAAATGCTGCATGGTTCGCAATAAAGCCTTTTCGTATCTTGTTCATTACAACGCCGCGGCTGCCGCTTTCGATAAAGCTCAGGTTCGGATAGATAAACGCAAACCAGAACCGCAGGTAATTATCCTTTATCTTATACAAGCCCTTTTTGCTTTTTTCCGGGTTATCCTCGGTGACAGGCACCTCGCGTTCCAATATATCAAGGTCGATAAGCGTTTTTAAATACTTTGTAAGGCTTGTCGCTTTCACCTCAAGCAGCGATGCGATAGATGACAGCTTGCTGTTGCCGGCAGCGATCGCCTTTATGACCGAAAAATAGCTGCCGACCTCAGATACCTCCTGCTGCAGCAGGAACTGCGGCTCGTCGTATAAGTATCCGGAAGGGTTCAGGACGTTTTTTGCAATACCGTCGAAAATATCCCCCGTATCCGCAAACGACTCGATATATTTCGGCACGCCGCCCGTTACGGCGTACAGCTCCACAAGCTCCGTTTCGCTTTTGCCCGGGAAGAATTGATTGTAATACCGGAACGGTATCTGCTTTAATTTTATCTGCGCGGTGCGCCTGCCGTATAAGGGGCTGTTGTAGGAAAGCGTCTGCGATTCCATCATGGAGATAAGCGAACCGCACAGTATCACCATGACCTCCCGGCCTTTTAGCTGTTCCTCCCAGATACGCTGAAATACGGAAGGGAAGGCGGGGTTTGATTTGCCGATATACTGGAACTCGTCGATCACGATAACGGGCTTTTGCAAAAACTCCGTCTGCATGATCGTCTTGAATATCACATCCCAGCTTGACACATTCGCTTCTCGCAAAAGCTCGTTGCCCGTAAACTCAGCGGCGCGGTCTTTAAACGCTGTCCGGTTCTGCGTCTCGGATTCTTCGCTTGCCAGAAAAAACAGAGTAGGCTTATCTTTGATAAATTCGGATATAAGCGTGGTCTTGCCGACACGGCGCCGACCGTATACGATAACAAGGGCACTGCCATCCCGCGCATACTCACTTTCCAGTGTACTGAGTTCATCCTCACGGTCTATAAATTTATCCATAGCTTATCATCTCACTTTCATCACGCAATGATCATACTATTATTATACCACAAATTATTATAATTTCAAGTATAATAATTAAAATCATATAACAAAAAGGATGCCGCAAAGCGACACCCTTCGTTATTTCCACTATGCCGTGTTCCGGTTCAGTGTCCACATACCGCGGTCGGTATGGCGGAAATGAGCCGGGTTGCACTGCAATGTCTGGCGGATCTTTTCTTTCCACCATCTGTTCTTTTTTGCTTTTTGGTGAGATTCTATCTGCTCATACAGGTATGAAAGCGGGACTGCGCCGTCGCATTGTTCCATGACGGCGGCAACAACGTCTCTCCACACCGCGCCGGGCATATCTCTGATATCTGCCTTATACGTTTTTGCCGCGATGATCGGGTATATGAGAGGATCATCCTTGCGGACGATCATCACATACTCGTGCAGGATCGGGATAAAATTCCCGCTGTACCGGGTTTGGTCAGAAAAGCAATTATGCTGTGCTTTGATGATAATGTTCTCCAAAGTACCAGGCTTGATGATTTCGGCCAGCATACTGTAGAGCTTTCCTTGTTTTTTTATGTCTCCCATCAAGACAGCCATACGTCCGCCCTTTTCCAGTGCGGTAAACTGTTTCATCATGGCGTAGTTCATAGCCTTGACGAAATCGTCCCATTCTCGTATGCGTGAAAGGTCGCTCTGCTTTGGATCATATCCATATTGTTTTTGCACATCAGACGCGCTGTACATAACATCAGAATACTTGATAATATCCCAATACGGCGGGTGATATATTACAAATTGAACCTTGCTGATGCCAAAACATTTCAGCCGTTCTTCAATATTAACCACACGGCTATCACCTACAATAATTGTCCCCTTGAAGTCTTTTGTCTTTTCCTGCTTTACTAAATCGTGAGCTATCTTTGCAACATCTTCCTGAAGTTCAATTCCAATAGCATTTCTGCTTAATCTTTGAGCTTCGATTAAAGACGTTCCTCCGCCGACAAACGGATCGAGTATCCAGTCGCCTTTTTTGGTATATCTTCTGAATAACTGATTCGGAATTTGGGGAATAAAATTACCGTGATATGATGCGTTATGAACACCGGATTTATCACGCTTATCAAATATCCAAAGAGAATCTGTAAGAATATCATCGTATTCCTTCCAGTTGTTCATATCTAAATCATTATAACGAGCCATAAATTATCTCACCTTGATTTTCAGATGAGATAATTATAGCATAAAAAAAGTGACTCCACAATAAGAAGTCACCTTTTTATCAAACAATGCAGATATTCCACGGTTTTATCGCTTTTATGATTTCTGTTTTCATCCGTGTCGGCTTTAAATCTTCGGTAATCGGTTGAGAACATTTCATATTGACCGTATCTTTGCATTATCTCGCGAATCGTTTCAAAGGGCATTAAGCCCTCATTGTTATAGCTTAAAAATATGTACTCAAAATTCGCATTTCTAATCACATCATCAAAGGCTTCTACAACCGTTCTTGATGAACAGAAGTCACTTTTTTGCTTTGTGTAGTCACGCAAGCCTGTTTTTCCTTTAAGCTCGGGCGAATCGTATCTTGCT
This sequence comes from uncultured Eubacteriales bacterium, assembly GCA_949299615.1. GTDB lineage: Bacteria > Bacillota > Clostridia > UBA1381 > UBA9506 > RGIG1666. Next base: position 11,582 of record CASGBM010000061.1, read on the forward strand.
ATGGTTTCGAGAACATGATAATTCGTACAATACTGCCTTGCATTATAAGGCGGATCTAAGTACAGGATATCGCCGTCAATTGTTTTGATTAAATCTGATATGTTTTCATTATAAGCCTTGCTTGCTTTATCACCATCAATAATAGGAAGCAATTCCAATTCAAATTTCTTGGCTGCGGATTTTTTGATTTGCTTTAAGAACGCTCCGTATACCGATGCGGTGTTGGCATATTTGTCGATTGAGTTAATAAGGCTTGCGAGCAGATAATAATACTGTGCTTCATCAATATCTCCGCAGTTTTTAAGCCGTTCCAACTCGATTCTGATTGAATCGCATTTCTTGCCATTTTCATCGGTGAAATAGTTTCTTCCGCTGCCCGAACCTGCACAATAGTTTTTGTAAATAAATCCCTCTGTGCCTTTCAGCGTGTTCAGATGTTCAAAAATTTTCACTTCAAGAGGCGGAACATTTTCGATCAAATGTTTATTCATTACATAGCTGTAATATTGAATATCGTTCGATAATACTCGATATCCTCTTTGTTTGAAAGTTTTTCCTACTACACCGGTTCCCGCAAACAGGTCAGCAAACACCTTATTTGTGTTGGCTCCCGCAACAGTTGATATTGTTTCGGTAAGAAAGTCCATAAGTGAATACTTTGAACCGATATAATTCATGTTCCCACCTCGTTTCCGTCTTTGATTATATCACATTTGGTTTTATATATCCAGCATTTTTAAAAACTTTTATATCAGTCCTTTTTTTAATAATTCCAAAATACCCTTGATATTAAATCTGAACTTCAAACAGTTTCTGTTATTATGCGCTTGAAACTCGCCAATACTGATGCCATAGTATTTTAACACATTAGACTCATTCCAAGTGCAAAGATTTTGAGTGAAAGAAATATGATTGATATCCCAATAAGGATTAGCTGGTAAATTCCTTAAAACAATGCACTTTGCATTATAGGATATAT
>CASGBM010000062.1 GCA_949299615.1 uncultured Eubacteriales bacterium
GCGCGGAGAGCGCCGTGCGAACGAAAGCCCTTGTTTTCAAGCGAAAACTCTTGAAAAGAGGTTTCGACTTGAAGCGTGTCGACTTTATCGACACACTGAACCGCAGCATAAGCTGCGGTTTTATTATGTGTAGCGTTCTTAATTTAATTGGTGCCGCACTGGGGCAATGCTGACGTATGCAAGGTGTAAAAACAGTTGTACTTATCCCTAATAAAGAACTGCAGATAAATCAGATTAAATCATTTTTGATTAGATCATCATAAGATTCACGCCGAACCACCAATCGGTCCGTGCCGTTTTTTATCATAACCACGGCGGGGTTTGGAATACGGTTGTAGTGGCTTGCCATGGAGTAATTATACGCGCCTGTCGCCAGCACAGCCAACAAATCGCCGCTTTGTGCCTTTTGCAAGGAAATGTCTTTTCCGAGCAAATCGCCAGACTCACAGCAACGACCTGCAATTGTCACAACCTCTGTTTTTGGATCTCCTGCTTTGTTAGCAAGCTGAAAATCATATTCGGATTCATAAAGAATATAACGGGGATTGTCGCACATCCCGCCATCAACGGAAACATATTTACGAACATTGGGGATTTCTTTCACCGCTCCGATGGTATAGAGTGTGATGCCGGCAGGCGCTGCGATAGATCGGCCCGGTTCCATTAAGATTTTCGGAAGAGCAACAGAATGTTTTTCTGCACTTTCTTTTACAACCCTGCTTACCGCTTCCATATATTTATCATATGCGATCGGATGGTCGCCGGGCGTGTATTGAATGCCATAACCGCCGCCAAGATTGAGTTCTTCTATGGTGAATCCGAGCTTTTCTTTTACTTCTGCAATAAACTGCATCATCACATTGGCCGCCTGCTCAAACGGTTTTAAATCAAAAATTTGAGAGCCGATGTGGCAATGTACGCCTACCACTCGAACATGCTCCATTTCGTGTGCTTTCCGGATAATTTCAAACGCTTCGCCGGTTTCCAGTGCCACCCCAAATTTAGAGTCGATTTGTCCGGTCATGACATAGCTGTGCGTATGGGCATCAATGCCCGGCTTAATCCTGAAAAGAATATCCGCCACCTGTCCGGTTTTTGAAGCGAGCTGATTGAGCAGTTCCAATTCGGAGAAATGATCCACCACAATTCGCCCCACTCGATGCTTTAGCGCCATTTCCAGTTCATCCGGGGTTTTGTTATTGCCGTGAAAATATATTTTTTCTGCCGGAAATCCGGCTTTGAGCGCTGTGTACAATTCGCCGCCGGATACAACATCCATCCCCAGACTTTCTTCGTTAATAATTCTGCACATAGCAAGGGAGCAAAAAGCTTTGTTGGCATAAAGAACGAGACCGTTTCCGTTATAAAACCGGTCAATAGAGTCGCGGTAAAGCCTGCAATTTTCCCGAATGAGATCTTCATCCATGACATAAAGAGGAGTGCCGTATTTTTCAGCTAATGCCACCGTGTCACAGCCGCCTATGGTCAAATGGTTTTTTGTATTTATGTTTAAATTTTTTGAAACAAACATTTTATTCCTCCTTTTTTACAAAACATGACTTTATTTTAACAAAAAAGTACCTTTGTGTCAATTTTTATATTTGACATTTGACAAATTTGTGTTACAATAAATAAATAGTATAATACAATGGCTTATATTTTGGAGGCGTAAGAATGGTAGAAAATATTCGCAATGTTGCGATAATAGCACATGTCGACCATGGCAAGACCACTTTGGTGGATGTGCTTTTGAAAAACAGCGGGATATACCGCGATAATGAGCAAGTGGAAGAACGTGTAATGGATTCAAATGATTTGGAAAGAGAACGTGGAATTACAATTCTTTCAAAAAATACGTCTGTCCATTATAACGGAGTTAAAATAAACATCGTAGACACGCCTGGACACGCAGATTTTGGCGGGGAAGTGGAACGGGTATTAGGAATGGTCGAGGGCGTATTGCTGGTAGTAGACGCGTTTGAAGGTGCCATGCCGCAAACCCGGTTTGTATTAAAAAAAGCTTTAGAATTGAACTTAAAGCCAATTGTTGTCGTCAATAAAATAGACCGCCCTCAGGCAAGACCGCTGGATGTGATTGACGAGGTGCTGGATCTTTTTATTGAGCTGGGTGCAGATGATGAACAGGCAGACTTTCCAATTGTATATACTTCAGCAAAGCAGGGGCTTAGCGGGTATGAAATTGATCAGATGCTGGAAAGTATGGTTCCGCTCTTTGACACAATTTTAAAGTATGTTCCCGCGCCGGAAGGAAATGCACAAGAACCGCTGCAAATGTTGGTATCCAATATTGACTACGACGAGTATATCGGCAGAATTGCCGTAGGCAAGGTTGGAAGGGGAACTGTGAGTTATGGACAAAATATAACCATTTGCAGAGCGGATGGGACAAACAGTAATGTAAAAGTAGGCCGCCTATATACATTTGACGGTTTGAAACGGCTGGAGGTACAAGAAGTTTGCGCCGGCGATATTTGCAGCATTTCCGGCCTTGGAGATGTGAATATTGGGGAAACGCTGTGTGATCCTGCCTGCATTGATCCGCTGCCGGTGATTGAGGTGGATGAGCCGACGATTTCTATGAATTTTTTGGTAAATAACAGTCCATTTGCGGGACAGGAGGGCGATTTCGTAACCAGCAGACATTTAAGAGAGCGCCTGTTCCGGGAACTGGAAACCAATGTGAGCCTGAAAGTGGAGGAAACTGACAGCGCCGATTGTTTTAAGGTATCCGGGCGCGGCGAGCTTCATTTGTCAATCTTGATTGAAACCATGCGCCGACAAGGATATGAGTTCCAAGTATCCCGGCCGCAGGTCATTTTTAAGGAGAAAAACGGGAAGCGTTTGGAACCAATTGAAGAATTGGTGGTGGATGTTCCGGAGGAATTTTCAGGAAACGTAATTGAAAAACTGGGTTCGCGCAAAGCGGAAATGACGAATATGCATCCCACAGAAAATGGATATATGCGTCTGGAATTTAAAATTCCGTCTCGAGGATTGATTGGCTACCGAAATGAATTTTTGACAGATACCAAAGGAAACGGCGTAATGAATTCCGTTTTAGACGGGTTTGAAGAATACCGCGGAGAAATTGAAATGCGCGACCGCGGTTCGATGATCGCCTGGGAAACCGGTGATACTGTAACTTATGGACTAGCCAATGCTGAAACACGCGGCAGGCTGTTCGTGGGTCCCGGTGTCCATGTATATGAAGGAATGATTGTCGGTGAAAATGCTAAAAATGAGGATTTAACGGTTAATGTTTGCAAAAAAAAGCATGTCACCAATATGCGCGCTGCTGGCAGTGATGATACTGTAAAGCTTACGCCTCCGCTTATTATGAGTTTGGAGCAGTGTTTGGAGTTTATTTCCGATGACGAACTGGTAGAAGTTACGCCGAAATCGATTCGTCTTCGCAAAAAAATATTGAGTAAAAGCGACAGAGATAAATTAGCTGGAAGAATGAAAAGAATGTGATTTTGAAAAAGGAGGGTTTACAATGTATCGAATTGTTAAAAAAGAAAGATTAAATGATCAGGTTACATTAATGGAAGTGGACGCACCGCTAATTGCGCGTAAAGCTCTGCCTGGTCAGTTTATTATTTTTCGCGTAAAAGAAGGAGGAGAGAGGATTCCTCTTACCATTGCGGACTATGATAGAGAAAAAGGAACGGTAACGATCATTTTTCAAATGGTCGGAAAAAGCACAAAAGAGCTGGGTATGCTGTCAGAGGGAGATTACATTCTTGACTTTGTAGGTCCTTTGGGAACGGCATCTCACCTAGAGGGGTATAAAAAAGTTGCTGTAATCGGCGGCGGCTTAGGTACGGCCATCGCTTATCCTCAGGCTAAGGAATTAAACCGTTTGGGAGCGGAGGTTCACTCTATTATCGGTTTTCGGAACAAAGATTTAATTATTTTGGAAGATAAAGTAAAAGCAGTAAGCGCGAAAACAATGGTTATGACCGACGATGGATCAAATGGAAACAAGGGGTTTGTAACAAACGCGCTGAAGGATCTCATTGATTCGGGAGAAAAATATGATCTTGTGATTGCGATTGGTCCGTTGATTATGATGAAAATGGTAAGTGAACTGACGAGACCATATGGGATTAAGACCATCGTCAGCATGAATCCTGTTATGATTGACGGAACCGGGATGTGCGGCGGATGCCGTGTGACAGTGGGCGGTGAGACAAAATTTGCCTGTGTAGACGGTCCTGATTTCGACGGTCATTTGGTGGATTTTGATCTTGCAATGCGCCGTCAGCAAATGTTTAAAAAACAGGAAAGAGAAGCAGAATGCCGCTTGTTAGGAGGTGCGAACAATGCCTAACATGTCAATGAAAAAAGTGGATATGCCTGTGCAGGAACCAAACGTGCGTAACTGCAATTTTAAAGAGGTTGCCTTGGGCTATACCGAAGCGATGGCAATAGAAGAAGCACAAAGGTGCTTAAATTGCAAGCACAAACCGTGTATGCAGGGTTGTCCGGTGAATGTCAAAATTCCAGAATTTATCCATTTGGTTGCAGAAGGAGACTTTGAAGGCGCATATTTTAAGATAAAAGAAACCAATGCGCTTCCGGCAGTGTGCGGACGTGTCTGCCCGCAGGAAAATCAATGTGAGAAGCATTGTGTGCGTGCAATCAAAGGCGAAAGTGTAGGAATTGGCAGATTGGAGCGGTTTGTTGCTGACTGGTACATGAAAAACGGCAAGAAAGAAACGGTGGAAATCACGCCAAACGGCCATAAAGTAGCGGTTGTAGGTTCGGGGCCTTCCAGCCTTACATGCGCGGGTGATTTGGCAAAACTCGGATATGACGTTACGGTTTTAGAAGCCTTTCACACTGCCGGCGGCGTTTTGATGTACGGCATTCCGGAATTTCGTTTGCCAAAGGCAATTGTACAAAAGGAAATTGACAGCCTAAAGGAATTGGGCGTGAAAATTGAGACCAACATGGTAGTGGGAAAGATTTTTTCTGTTGATGAGCTGTTTGAAAACGGTTATGAAGCGGTATTTATCGGCACCGGAGCAGGTCTTCCCAGTTTTATGAAAATCGATGGGGAAAATTATAACGGCGTATATTCTGCTAATGAATTTTTAACGCGAATTAACCTGATGAAAGCATATGATTTTCCCAATACAGATACACCGATTACAGTTGGGAAAGCCGTTGCTGTTGTAGGCGGCGGTAATGTTGCTATGGATGCAGCCCGCTGCGCAAAACGTTTGGGAGCGGAACATGTTTATATTGTTTACCGCCGCTCAGAGGAAGAAATGCCGGCGCGGCTTGAAGAAGTACATCACGCTAAAGAAGAAGGAATTGAGTTCCGGCTGTTAACAAATCCAACCCGAATCTTAGGAAATGAAGAAGGATATGTTACCGGCATGGAGGTTGTCAGTATGGAACTGGGAGAACCGGACGCCAGCGGCAGACGCAGACCTGTACCGAAGAAAGGCTCGGAGCATGTTATCAATCTGGATACGGTTGTCATTGCAATTGGACAAACGCCAAACCCATTGATTAAAAACTCCACCAAAGGTCTGGATACGCAGTCATGGGGCGGCATTATTACCGATGAAAACGGAGCAACCAGCAGGCCTGGTGTTTATGCCGGCGGAGATGCAGTTACCGGAGCTGCAACTGTAATATTGGCCATGGGTGCTGGAAAAACGGCGGCAAAAGCCATAGATGAATATATTCAGGAAAAATAAAAGTGATGTTTTGCAGGTCTCTGAAAACGGAGACCTGCTCAGCGTGTCGATAAAGTCGACACGCTTCAAGTCGAAACCTCTTTTCAAGAGGTTTCGCTTGAAAACAAGGGCTTTCGTTCGCACGGCGCTCTCCGCGCCAGCCCTTGATATGAGCGGTTTTCGTGGTACACGCCCACGAAAACCGCATATTCCATAATTGCGAAAAGATAGGTTTATCTACAGTCTGTGCAGGTCTCTGAAAACGGAGACCTGCTGTTTTATTTTAGAAGAAAGAAAAAGAATACAAAATATTGTGGATTTCTGTTTGAAAATGCAGATATTTGGGTATATAAAAAAGTAAGCAATTGATTGTTGGCAGGTGATTATATGTTAATACGGGAAAAAAGTGAAACAATGGAAGATCTTACATTATCACAATATGCTCAAAAATCCAGACAAACGCTTGGACGCAAGTTGCCTATAGATCCCTGCCCTGTAAGAACCGAGTACCAAAGAGACCGAGACAGAATTATTCATGCAAAATCGTTTCGCCGTTTAAAACATAAAACACAAGTATTTCTTTCCCCGGAAGGAGATCATTACCGTACACGGTTAACGCATACACTGGAAGTATCTCAAATTGCGCGAACAATTGCTCGTGCACTGCGTTTGAATGAAGATCTGACAGAGGCAATTGCTCTGGGGCATGATCTGGGACACACGCCGTTTGGACATTCTGGCGAGGCGGTTTTGAATGAAATTTCATCCTTTGGGTTTCGGCATGATCAGCAAAGTTTGCGCGTTGTGGATCTTTTAGAGGGAGGCAAAGGCCTAAACCTTACTTATGAGGTCAAAGACGGTATTGTTAACCATGCAGGATCGAACGAGGCAAGTACGCTGGAAGGCAGAATTATTAAACTTGCCGACCGGATTGCATATATAAACCACGACATAGATGATGCGCTGCGTGGCGGGATTATAAAAGAAGAACAGCTTCCCAGACACTGTATTGAAATTTTAGGCGAAAGTCACGGAAAGAGGATTAATACTTTGATTTTAGATGTCATTGAACACAGTATGGACAGACCTGAGATCGCAATGTCTTCAGAAGTTCAGGGCGCTATGCTGGATTTGCGTCAATATATGTTTGATAATGTGTATACAAGCAAAGTTGCAAAACGCGAAGAGGCAAAAGCCAAAAATATTCTCCATATGCTGTTTGATACTTTTATGAAGCAGCCGGAAATGTTGCCGGAATCGGACCGCGTCCACATTGATGCAATGGGAACAGAACGTGTGGTAATTGACTATATTGCAGGAATGACGGACAATTATGCGGTTTATAAATTTAATGAAATTTTTGTTCCAAAGGGTTGGAGTTTGCGATGATGAATACTTTGTAAATAAATGGATAAGCTGTAAACATCTAAATTTTACAATGAAAAAAGGATTTTGAATATATCTGTCGAAAAAGATAATTGGTAGTTTACGCAGTGCCGTTTTAAAGGAGAGAAAATTTTGGCCCGATATTCACAGAATTCAATCAGTGAAGTATCCAGAAGGAATAATCTTGTTGATGTTGTCTCATCTTACGTCAAATTGAAGAGAAACGGAAACAGCTATATCGGTCTCTGTCCGTTTCACAAAGAAAAGACCCCCTCTTTTCATGTCAGCGAAGACAAACAGCTGTATCATTGTTTTGGCTGCGGTGCGGGAGGAAACCTTTTTGATTTTGTAATGAAAATGGAAAATCTTGATTTTGTAGATGCGCTAAAGTTTTTGGCGCAGCGCGCCGGAGTTGTTTTAGAAGAAGAGAAGGGGAGTTACCGCCCAAATCAAGATGAAAATGATTTAAAACAGCGTATTTATGAAATGAATCTCGCTGCGGCAAAACATTTTGTAAGGAATCTTGCAGATAAAAATGCAGAGACGGTGCAGCGATACATTAAAAAACGGGCGTTAAACCATGATACTATTACAAAGCTTGGATTGGGTTATGCCAAAAATGAATGGAATGATCTTTGTAATTTTTTGTCAGAGCAAGGGTATACGGAGCAGGAAATGGTTGCAGGCGGTCTTGCGGTCAAAAATGAAAAGGGTCATATTTATGATAAATTTCGCAACAGGCTGATGTTTCCTATCATTAATGTGCGCGGCAGTGTGATTGCATTTGGCGGACGGGCGCTTGGCGATGACCCGGCAAAATATATGAATTCTCCCGAAACACCTGTTTTTCATAAAGGGTCTCATGTGTATAATTTAAATATTGCAAAACAATACGGGCAAAAAGAGGGATTAATTTTGGTAGAGGGATATATGGATGTCGCATCGCTATTTCAGCATGGGATCCCGAATGCAGTTGCAGGTTTAGGAACAGCATTCACTCCGGATCAGGCGGTTCTTTTAAGGCGTTATGGCAGCCGGGTATATGTTTGCTACGACAGTGACGCACCTGGACAGAATGCGGCCATGAAAGCGGTAGATATTTTAACTGCTGCTGGAAATCAAGTGAAAGTGGTTCAATTTTCCGGCTCGAAAGATCCGGATGAATATATCTTGAAAAAAGGGTCGGAAAGTTTTCGCGATTGTCTGAATCAAGCCGTAGGGTCCGTGGAATTTAAAATATTAAAACTGCGCTCAGAATGTGATTTAACTTCTGTTGACGGCAAAATTGCCTTCGTAACAGGGGTTTCCCATATTCTGTCTGAGTTGGACAGCCAGATAGAGCGTGAGGCATATGTTAAGCGTATTGCAGCCGAAACCGACATATCTTTGGAAGCGATTATGGCAGAAATTAATAAATGGATTTATTCTAAAGGCAGGAAAGAGGCACAAAAAGAGATTTTTTCGGAAAAGAATCTGCATTTCACGTCTCCTGCTGCGGAACGGGCTTCCCAAGTGCAGACCAATGCTACATACAAGGCTGAGCGCATGCTTTTAAATATTATTTTTTTCCAGAGAAAGGCTTTTGAGTTGGCGCGTGAAGAATTAAGCAGCGAACTGTTTTGCGGAGAAGATAACCGAAAAATTTACGAAGCAATGATGGCCTATAAAATCGAAAATCCGGAAGCAGATGCCTCTGGTTTTCTTTCTAACATAGATTCGTCACTAAAAGAAGAGGCAGCTGCGATTTTATATCAAGAATACGAATGTGACAGTATTCAGGCTGCCAAAGACATGATAAAGAAACTGAAGGGTGAGTTAATGCATAGCAAAATAATTCAATTGTCCAAAGAAGGCAAAATAGAAGAAGTTAATGTTTTAGTACAAAAATACACAGAAAGGAGGGGCTAAGATGATGGAGGCTGAGAAACAAAGATCAATCGTATCCGGTTTAATTAAAAGAGGAAAGCAAAATGGGATTTTGACTTATAAAGAGATCATGGATGCCCTTTCCGATGTTGAATTAGAAGAAAGTCAAATTGAACTTTTATATGAAACACTGGAAAAAGAGGGCGTTGAAGTTGTCGCTGATATGGACAAAGAGCTTGAAAAAATTGAAGAAGAAATCGGCGATTTAAAGCAAAATGAAAATACGGATTTAAGCGCGGAAGTTATGGAAATTTCCGGGGTTGAAGGGGTTTCCATTGATGACCACGTTAAAATGTATTTAAAGGAAATTGGAAAAGTGCCGCTTTTGGATCCGGATGAAGAGCTGGAGCTCGCAAAGCAAATGGGCGAGGGCAATGCAATGGCGAGAAGAAGGTTGGCAGAGGCAAATTTACGGTTGGTGGTTTCCATTGCAAAACGTTATGTTGGACGCGGCATGCTTTTCCTTGACTTAATTCAAGAAGGAAATTTAGGCTTAATTAAGGCTGTGGAAAAATTTGACTACACCAAAGGATATAAGTTCAGCACATATGCGACGTGGTGGATCCGCCAGGCCATTACCCGTGCTATTGCGGATCAGGCTAGGACAATCCGGATTCCGGTGCATATGGTAGAAACGATTAATAAACTGATCCGCGTTTCACGCCAGTTGGTTCAGGAATTAGGAAGGGATCCGCATCCGAACGAAATTGCAAAAGAACTGAATATGTCTATTGATAAGGTTCGTGAGATTATGAAAATTGCTCAGGAACCCGTATCGCTCGAAACGCCAATCGGCGAGGAGGAGGACAGCCATTTGGGTGATTTTATTCCGGACGATGATGTTCCTGCACCGTCCGAAGCCGCGTCTTTTTTGCTGTTAAAAGAGCAGCTGGGAGATGTGCTTGATACATTAACTCCAAGGGAAGCAATGGTTTTAAAACTGCGTTTTGGGCTTGAGGATGGCAGAGCGAGGACGTTAGAGGAAGTCGGAAAAGAATTTAACGTCACCCGGGAACGGATCCGGCAAATTGAAGCAAAAGCATTGCGGAAACTGCGCCATCCAAGCAGAAGTAAAAAATTAAAAGATTATCTGGAATAGCATATGAAAAACACCTCTCTCATACAATACAGAGAGGTGTTTTTATGTGGAAAAATATAAAGTATTTTTATTCCAAATTTCAAATTCGCTTCATAGTTTGCAAAGGGATTACGATAATAACCGCCGTGTGGATTTGCGTGTTGCTAGTGCTTTCGGCAGGTGCTGTCATATATTATAGAAACATTCAAACAGATGCAACAAAGCTGCCGGCAAAACTTGCCATTATTATTGATGATTTTGGCAGGCAGCGCCGCGGTGTAAAAGAGATGCTGGAATTAGACTGTAAACTAACGGTGGCGGTAATGCCATTTTTAGAATATAGTGAAGAAGATGCACAAAAAGCTGTAGAAAGTGGAAAAGAAGTAATACTGCATCTTCCAATGCAAGCTACCTTGCATGACAATTGGACATATGTAGGCCCTCAGCCGTTTAAAATTAATCAGTCACGGGAAGAAATTGTTTCCTTGCTAGGTAAAATGATAGAGAACATTCCGCAAGCGTGCGGAGCAAATATCCATATGGGTACAGTTTCAAGCACAAAAGAAAATATAATGCGGCCGATTTTTGAAACATTGAAAGAAAAAAACATGTATTTTGTGGATTCTAAGACAAGCAGTAAATCAATTTGTAAAAAAATAGCGGAAGAGACTCAGATATCCTTTTATGAAAATGAGGTGTTTTTAGAGCATGAACAAAAAACGAAGGCATATGTAAAAAAAAGACTGACAAAAGCTATGAAAATTGCAATTGATAAAGGGCAATGCATAGCAATTGGCCATGTTGGAATTGAAGGCGGCATGATCACCGTTCAGGCAATTAAAGAAATGCAGGATACGTTTGAAAAAAACAACGTTCAGCTTGTTTGGGTGTCTGACCTCGTCTCGGAGCCATTTTTGAAATAAAGAATGGAAAAAAATATACGGTAGACTTTTTTGCCGAAATATGATATAATAAATAAGATTTTGGACTAATAAAACCGTTGATTGCTATCGCGGTCGTCTTTTGTTTATATTTTGTTATAAACAAGCAAGGACTTTGGTGCACAGCAGCGCTGGAAATATTTGCGTTTAATCTGTTAAGACGTAAAAACGTAATTGTTGCAGTAAACAGCCTGTTTTGCATGTTTTATTGGATAGAGTGTGTTGTCAAGAGAAAAGGTGTGATTAAGTGAGCTTAAACGTTGGAATTGATATTGGGTCCACCACTGTCAAAGTTGTCGTGATGAAGGATGGAAAGATAATATTTAAACAGTATGAGCGGCATTTTTCCCAAGTTCGCCAAAAAACATTGGAAATATTAAAAGAGGCGGAGCAGGCGATTGGCGGACGCTTGTTTGCTGTTGCAATTTCCGGTTCTGCCGGTTTAGGAGTTGCAAAAAGTGCAGATTTTGAATTTGTGCAGGAAGTATTTGCAACGAGCAAAGCGATTCAAAAATCAAAGGATAACATTGATATTGTTATAGAACTTGGTGGGGAAGACGCGAAAATTTTGTTTTTTACCGGCGGTTTGGAAGAAAGAATGAATGGAACCTGTGCTGGCGGTACAGGGGCATTTATTGATCAAATGGCAACCCTTTTAGACGTCTCGCTTGATGAACTTGATGCGCTTAGTCTAAAGTGCCAAAAGCTGTATCCAATTGCCTCGCGCTGCGGGGTATTTGCGAAATCTGACATTCAGCCTTTGTTGAATCAGGGTGCGGCAAAAGCAGATATTGCTGCCAGCATTTTTCAGGCAGTTGTGGATCAAACGATAACAGGTTTGGCACAAGGCAGAAAATTAGAAGGAAAAATCGCATTTTTAGGAGGACCGTTATACTTTTTTAAAGGATTGCGGAAACGTTTTGTCGAAACCTTGCAGCTGACGGATGACAATGCATATTTTTCGGAATTGGGTCAATTTGCGGTTGCAATTGGATCTGCATTGTACGCAGAAGAACACAGCAAACTGTTTTCTTATAAAGAAGTAATTGCAAAAATTGAAAGCACTGCCAACAGCGCTCACAGCAGCAGGTATTTAGAGCCGCTCTTTACCGATGAGACCCAGTACCGCTCTTTTTGCCAAAGGCACAGCAGGGCTTCTGTTGCGACAATTCCCATTGACAGTTATTCCGGAGCTGCTTATCTAGGCATCGACTGCGGCAGTACTACAGTTAAACTGGTTTTAATCGGGGATGAGGCACAAATCTTGTACCAATATTATGATTCTAACAAGGGAAATACGATTGATTTAGTCAGAGAACAATTGTTAAACCTTCGGACGCTTTGTGCGGACAAAATTCAAATTTGTTCCAGCGTCGTAACCGGCTACGGTGAAGAATTGATCCAACATGCGTTTCATGTAGACCATGGGATTGTGGAAACGATGGCTCATTTTACTGCTACCCGGCATTTTTGTCCGGAGGTAGATTTTATTTTAGATATTGGCGGACAGGATATAAAATGTTTTAAGGTAAAAAATGATTCCATTGACAGCATTATGTTAAACGAGGCCTGTTCCTCCGGCTGCGGTTCTTTTATTGAAACCTTTGCCAAATCGATGGGTTATAGTGTGAGCGAATTTGCACAGAAAGGGATTTTATCCAAACATCCGGTGGATCTTGGATCGCGTTGTACGGTTTTTATGAATTCTTCTGTCAAACAAGCACAGAAAGAAGGCGCGGGAGTGGAAGATATTTCTGCCGGACTTTCTATGAGTGTTGTAAAAAATGCTATATATAAAGTAATACGCGCACACAGTGCGGACGAACTTGGGCAAAAGGTTGTGGTGCAGGGCGGAACCTTTTACAACGATGCGGTGCTTCGCAGTTTTGAAAAAGAATTAGGGAAAGAAGTTATTCGGCCTAACATTGCGGGTTTGATGGGCGCATATGGAGCGGCACTTTACGCGCGGAAAACAAGCACTGGGAAATCAACGCTGATGAGCGAAGAAGAATTAAAAAATTTTTCCCATACGGCGAAGGCTGCGGCCTGTGGTTTGTGCAGTAATAAGTGCAGTCTGACGGTCATTACGTTTGGAAACGGGAAAAAATATATTTCCGGAAACCGCTGCGAACGCCCGCTCGGCGGCGGAAAAAAACAAGAAATTCCCAATTTATACGAGTACAAGCGTAACCGTCTGAAATCCTTGCAGCCGATTTCAGGTAAACGCGGAAAAATAGGGCTTCCACTGGGACTAAATATGTACGAAAATACCCCGTTTTGGCATGCATTTTTGACCGAGTTGGGGTATGAAGTTGTATTATCGGATTTTGCCTCAAAAGAGATTTATCGGAAAGGAAGATATTCCATTCCTTCAGATACCGTGTGCTATCCGGCAAAACTTGTCCACGGCCAAGTGGAAGCACTGATGGAGCAGGGGATAAAAACAATTTTTTATCCATGCCTGACCTACAATTTTGATGAAAAAAAAGGAGATAACCATTATAACTGCCCGGTTGTGGCGTATTATCCGGAGCTTTTGCAAGCAAATGTACAGAAACTATCTGAAATTATGTTTTTATATCCTTATTTTGGGTTGCATCGACCAAAAGATTTTGTTAAAAAGGCATATCAGTATTTTAACAAAATAGATCCGGATATTAAGCTGTCTGAAATTCAATCCGCATCACAAAAAGCGTATGATTGTTATTATCAATGGCAAAAAGATTTAAAGGAAAAAGGTGCGCAAGCGCTTGCATTTGCGCAGGAACATGACTGTCAAGTGTTTGTGCTTGCCGGGCGTCCATATCATATTGACCCGGAAATTAATCACGGGATAGACCGAATGATAAGCTCGTTTGGAATCGTTGTTGTTTCCGAAGACTGCGTGGCAGATTTGGTTTCTCCGCAGAAAGTTCATGTTTTAAATCAATGGACATATCATAGCAGGCTGTATAACGCAGCAAAATATTGTGTTCTTCATGACAATGCAGAATTGGTGCAGCTGGTTTCATTTGGCTGTGGATTGGATGCGATTACAACAGACGAGGTTCGGGAGATATTGGAGCAAGGCGGAAAGCTTTACACACAATTAAAAATCGATGATATTAATAATTTAGGCGCTGTTCGGATTCGTATTCGAAGCCTTTTGGGTGCGATTGAAGAACGAAAACGGAAAAGTTTAGAAAGGAGGGCATAAATATGGCAAAGGAAACAAGGGATTACCCGGTTTTTACAGAAGAAATGAAAAAAACCCATACCATACTTTTGCCCATGATGCTTCCCATCCATTTTGCGCTTATGGAACAAATTTTACGCCAGCATGGATATCGCACGGCGCTTTTGCAGAATAATTCAAGAAATGTTGTAAACGAAGGGTTAAAGTATGTTCATAATGATACCTGTTATCCGGCACTTTTGGTGATCGGTCAATTTATAGATGCGCTCAAAAGTGGGAAATATGATCCGGATAAAACGGCGCTGATGATTACACAAACCGGCGGCGGCTGCCGTGCATCAAATTATATTTTTCTTTTGCGTAAGGCTTTAAAAAAGAGCGGATTTGAAAATGTGCCTGTTATATCGCTTAATGTTGCAGGACTGGACGAAAGTCCAGGCTTTAAGATAACTTTACCATTAATGATAAAATTTGTTTATGCAATGGAATTAGGCGATTTTTTAATGCTGCTGGCAAATCAAACCAAACCTTACGAAAGAAATCCGGGAGATACGGATCGAGTGGTACAGCGCTGGATCCAAAAAATTATTAAGCATTGGGAAGGTAAGAAGATCATTCGTTATGGAAAGATTAAAAAAAGCTATCCTGCGATTTTGCGTGACTTTGAAGCTATTTCGAAAACAAACGAAAGCAAAATAAAGGTTGGCATTGTCGGCGAAATATATGTAAAATATTCTCCAATGGGCAACAATCATTTAGAAGATTTTTTAAGGGCTGAAGGTGCGGAAACAGTTGTCCCGGGGCTGATGGATTTTTGTATGTACTGTTTGTATAACGGAATTGTCGGGAAAAAACTGTATGGCGGAAATCCAATTAGTTATTTAGGCTCTTTGATTGGCTACCGGTTTTTCTTGAAGAAACAAAAGGGAATCATTAAGGCAATTAAAAAGCATGGTGTTTTTGATCCTCCGCTGGAATTTTCTCATACAGTGGAACTGACAAAAAATTATATTAATCCCGGAGTAAAAATGGGCGAAGGCTGGCTTTTAACTGTAGAAATGGCGGAATTAATTGCAAAAGGCGTAAACAATATTGTGTGCACGCAGCCGTTTGGTTGTTTGCCCAATCACATTGCCGGAAAGGGCATGATGAATAAAATAAAAGCCAAACATCCCGGTGCCAACCTTGTGGCGATTGATTATGACCCGGGTGCCAGCGAGGTAAATCAGCAAAACCGAATCAAAATGATGCTCGCAAATGCTCGGCAGCCTGAAGAAAAATCAGATACGCTTAAAACCAATGCAAGTCATGCACACTGCGTAAAAAGCCAACCGGAATTTCAGATATTATAATTAATTTTAGATAAACGGATCGCGGCAAACACATTGCCGTGATCCGTTTTCAATAACATGATAATTAATTTTCCGCTAATAATTTTTCTAAATATTCTTTTGCCATTAAGATATCTTTTGTTTGCTGTTCCCCTGTTATTTCCCGCTCAATGGTAATCGGTCCGTTATAGCCAATGGATTTTAATTTGCGGATAAAAGCGGGGTAGTTTACAGAGCCCATGCCAATGGGTGTTTCTCCACCCAAGTGTTTCCCGTCTGTAGGATAGCAGCCATCTTTTCCGTGAATGTTTCGAACATATTGCCCGAAAACATCTAATGCGTCGATGGGATTGGCTTTGCCATATAAGATCAGGTTAGCAGGATCAAGATTAATTCCAAGATTGTCCAAACCAACATCTTCTATAGTTCTGCGCAATGTCACCGGCGTTTCTTGCCCGGTTTCAAACAACAAATACTGATCGTTATTTTTGCAGTGCTGGGCGATCAATTTAATAGCCGCCACAACTTCGCTGTATTCTAAAGATGCAGGATTTTCCGGTAAGAAACCCATGTGGGTGATCATATCCGTTGTATGAATCTTTTTTGCAAAATCACTGCCGTTCATCAATTCCTGCACGCGCTGCCAGCGGTAGGCTGTTGGCACAATTCCGAGGGTGAGAGGTCCTTCATAAAAATCCCATACACCCGGACCGCTCCAACCACACCAAAAGGCAGTTATTTTAATGCCGTGTTTTTCGGAAGCGTTGTTTACCAATTCTGCATACTCATCCGTCATGATTTCTGGATTCCAGCAACCCAACTGACAGCACGAAAAACCGTTAGCACGCAGTTTGGAAAATTCATTATCGATTTCATTGCTTAAAGTAACAAAAACGCCTAGTTCCATGAATTATCCCCCTTATTTGATAATAATATTCATCTTTGCACTATAATCATACCTCATTTTTCAAATATTTGCTTGGTTAAATATTTTGTTAAAAGTATAAAATCGTTCATAAAAGAATTTATTACAATATTATTTTTAATTGTAGTATTCAATATGAAAAGTAATATTTTGTTATTGATAAAATCATTCAAATTAAGAAATTATACTTGACATTCCTTGTGTTTTGTAGTATACTTTTAAAGTCAGCGAGTGTGCTGGAACTGGCAGACAGGCACGTTTGAGGGGCGTGTGTCTATGACGTACGGGTTCAAGTCCCGTCACTCGCACCAAATAAAAGCCGCAATTTTGATACAAAATTGCGGCTTTTATTTTTTGTTTTTACACTCTGAAATATTGGGAGTTTTGAACCAGAAAAGTTTCCGAGTGACAAGGGTAAAGCAAAAGGAACACATTATTACCTACTACTCTCATTTCCTACTCTAGGTCCAAAACTTTACTAAAAAACGAAGCTTATATAAAGAATAAAATGGGAAACAAAGCCGTTTGACTAAATGGGAGAAACTGTCCTTGAATCGAAGAAAAAGGGCATGTACTTTGCCATGCCGTGGTGTTAAAATAATATTAGATGATTGTGTAAGGTTGAGGAAGGAGCAGAAGAGGGTATGAAAAAAATCATTTCCATGCTAATTATATTAAGTGTATTTTTCCATTCATCATGTTTTTCATCAGTTTTAGGGGTGGAAAATGAGGAAATTTATTTTAGCATGGATGATATTACCTCAGATACTCAAATGCTGCCAAAGGAAGGCATTCTTAAATCATATTCCGATGACGGAAATATGGTTTTGCAAATGAAAAATTCTGCTGATGCCGAGCCTCCGATTGCGCGTTTTATAATTGATCAAAGAACCAATCCATACATTAGTATTGATTTTGATTTTAAAATCATCGAAGCAACCACAAAAGGATATTTTAATATTTGTACAGAAAGCACGGGTAATTATGACAAAAGAATGATTTCACTGGGAATTGCCGAAGGAGGGTTCTTCTTTAACGGAGACGGCAAAACCAATATAGAAGCAAAATATGAGACAGGTAAATGGTGCAATGTCCGCATTACTGCTGACTGTATTAAAAAAGTGCTTCGTGTTGCGGTCGATGGCGTGCTTGTAGCAGCAGACTATCCTTTTAAAAACTATGATAATATTGATGACGGTGCTATTGTTGGAAGGGTGGATTTTAATTTAGAATCTGGCGAAAACCATTGGTACATTGATAATTTACGAATCAAAGATTTGTCCGAAGAAGAATGTTATGCACCTTATTACATTAATCAGAAATTTATCGGTTATCACACGCCGCCGGCAACTTATCAGTGTACGGGAGATTACATCACTTTCCCTCCCAATGGATATATGGTTTTGTCACAACTATCGACAGCAGAAATTAGTACATATGGACAATCAGCAGAGCAGGAGGTTTTTGAATGCGATCTACGCAATACAACATCATATGATTCACTGCTTTCCTTACGCAGCAATGGAAAAGATGCTGTTTTGCTTTATATTAACAGCACAGAAATTGGCTGTAAAGACAGTGAGGGCAGGAAAACACCCTTGGCAGAAATTCCGATTGGTATCTGGAGACATATTCGTATAACTGTTAATTCTAAAGCGGGTACCTTTGATTTTTGGGCAAACGGAGATTTGATTATGGCAGAAATTCCATTTACAGATTCCTTAGCTTCAGGAATAGATTCTGTCTGGATGAAAGGCCCAAGTGCTGGTTATATCCATATTGACAATATCGAATTGAGTCCCGCATTCTTTTTAACAAACAGCGCATTTCATGAGGCAGAGATATTATTAATGTCTACTGAACAAATAAAAATCCGCATTATTACTGACTTTTGAGGGAATATGTGGTATAATAAGTGCAAGGAAAATTGTCATAATTGGCAAA
>CASGBM010000063.1 GCA_949299615.1 uncultured Eubacteriales bacterium
CTGATTTTAAAGAGATTTATCCATACGGGCGACGCTATCGCACACTTTATCTTCTGCACGGCATGAATGGGGATGAATCCTCCTGGCTTTACAAAACAAATGTTGAACGATATGCACAAGAGTACCAAACTGCTGTAATTATGCCATCTGTGCATAATAGTTTTTATACGGATACCCAAGTAGGGCTGGCGTTTTTTACTTATTTAACGGAAGAACTGCCGGCTATGCTAAAGGCAAATTTCCCCATTACCCACAAACGGGAAGAAACCTATATCGCAGGGCTTTCCATGGGCGGCTACGGTGCTGCAAAAGCCGCGCTTGCCCGCCCCGACTTATACAGTGCTTTTGGATCGTTTTCCGGAGCGGTTGATATTGAAGACGTTGCAAGACGCGCTGTCGACAGCGGTTTTCTTCCTGTATTTCAATGTGTTTTCGGCGATCCCAAAGACCTTACGGGCAGCGGCGCAGATCTGTTTTATTTAGCAAACAAGCTGCTTGCAGAAGGCACGCCTCCCCCTCGCGCTTATTTATCCTGCGGAACAGAAGACGAACTTTGCTACGATGCTAATGTCCGGTTTCAAAACCATTTAAAAACCATAGGTTTCCCGTTTGAATACCGCGAAGCGCCCGGCGCGCATGAATGGGATTTTTGGGAGGATCAAATTAAAAAGTTTTTAGCTTGGCTTTTTGAATAGCGCAAAGCCGAACCAATCTTTTTGTCTCCTCAAACGGATTTTTGCATTGCATGAGATGAGACATCACACAAATACCGTTTGCGCCTGTATCCAGTACATGGCATGCATTTTCGGCAGTCATGCCTCCGATAGCGTATACAGGAATACGAACGGCGCTGCATATAGTATTTAAAAAATCAAGACCTCGCCCTGCGAGGCCTTTTTTGCAGTTTGTCTCATAAATATGGCCCGCTATGATATAATGAGCGCCCGCCTTTTCTGCTTCCATCGCTTCTTCCAGACTGTGGACAGAAGTTCCGCATATTACTTTATCAGAAACGCGCGGTAAGACAGTTTTAAATTCAGAGAAAGAAAGATGGAGAAATCCTGTTGTCAGGCAGCCGGGATTCCATCGGTTTAAGAAAAGTTTCACTCCTTGCGCACGAACCATGTCATAGCATTGCTCTGCTAAATGAAAATAGGCGTCATCGCTTAAATTTTTTTCCCGCAAAATAATTCTTTCCGGCTTTGCCCTGGCAATCTCTTTTATTCTATACAAAAACGAATCGGGACAAAGCGCCTGGTTAGTAACAACGAACAGCATATCGACACCTACATTCTGATATAGTCCCGGAAAACGGGCTGCATCCCTTTGTTTATGATCATCGTTTTAACCTCATCCACACTGCGCGGATCGGAAATTTCAAATTGCGCGTCCCCTTTTTCCGCCTCGTCATGCCCGCCTACGCTTGTTTTCACGCCGGCAGATATTTTAGTCGCCGCCAGACCCAGAACATGATCCCGGAAACCTGCGCGTTCCCGCGTGGAAATATTAATTCCGGCAAACGGCATAAGCAAGCGGTATGCCAGCATAACTTGCAGCAATTGTTTTTCATGTACGCCGCTGGATGAGTTTTCGCTGTGGTTGATATACGGACGAAGGCGCGGCACGGAAAAGGATATTTCTGCGTGCGGGTACCTGTTCTGCAACAGCAGCGCGTGGAGCCCTGCGGCAAAGGCATCTTTTCGAAAATCATCCAGCCCCAAAAGAGCGCCGACGCCCACGCCGCGCATACCGCCCAAAAGCGCGCGTTCCTGCGCGTGAAAGCGATAATCAAAATTACGTTTGGGACCGCGCAGATGCACTTCTTTATACTTTTCGCGGTTATAGGTCTCCTGATACACGCTTACAAAGTCTGCGCCCATTTTTTGCAGGTAGGCATACTCTTCCGCTTCAACCGGATAAATTTCAATTCCGATTGTGGTAAAATATTGCTTTGCAATTTCAATGGAGCGGCCAATATATTCTATACCGGACATACTGCGCGACTCTCCGGTTAAAATTAATATTTCCCGCAAACCGGTTGACGCAATATTTTCCATTTCTGTTTTGATTTGCTCATACGAAAGTTTTCCGCGGTGGATTTTATTCATGCAGTTAAATCCACAGTATACGCACTGGTTTTCACAATAATTCGCAATGTAGAGCGGCGTGTATAAGCCTACGGCATTGCCAAACTGCCGTCTGGTCAAAAACTGCGCTTTCTGCGCCATTTGCTCCAGGTACTTTTCCGCGGCCGGCGACAGCAGCGCCGCATAATCTTCAAACAAAAGAGTTTCTTTTCCTAACGCTGTCAAAACGTCATTTTCCGTAAACCGGTCAAAATCAAAACGGTTATAATAATCCGTTACAATATCAATGATTGGTTGCAAAATGATCCCTTCTTCCTATTCATTTAAAAATCCGGTTAGCGGCGAAGACGCTTCGCCGGTATATTCCAAAACGCGGCCAAGTCCAGCAAGGTATGCCATGCGTCCGGCCTTTACTGCCGCTTGAAATGCTTTTGCCATTTGCACCACATCTTTAGCCGTTGCTACTGCCGTGTTCGCCAGAACGGCATCCGCCCCCATTTCCATTGCCTCGCAGGCCTGTGACGGTCTGCCAATCCCGGCATCCACGATAATTGGGATCTCAATTTCTGCAATGAGCATTTGAATAAAATCACGCGTTAAAAGTCCTTTGTTGCTGCCGATCGGAGCTCCAAGCGGCA
The DNA here is from genome assembly GCA_949299615.1 of uncultured Eubacteriales bacterium. Taxonomy (GTDB): domain Bacteria; phylum Bacillota; class Clostridia; order UBA1381; family UBA9506; genus RGIG1666. Next base: position 2,726 of record CASGBM010000063.1, read on the forward strand.
TAACTGCCGCCGCGCCTGCGTTAACGAGCGAGCGCGCAGCAATTAAATCCGGACTGACATAAGGCAGAACCACAAATCCTTCTTTTGCCAAAATCTCTGTTGCCTTTATGGTTTCATAATTGTCTGGCATTAAATATTTACTGTCGTGAATCACTTCAATTTTAACAAAATCACCGCAGCCCAGTTCTCTCGCTAAACGGGCGATCCGAACCGCCTCTTCCGCATTTCTGGCACCCGATGTGTTTGGAAGCAGGGTCACTGTTTCCGGTATTGCATCTAAAATATTCCCTTCCCCGCCTAAATTGGCGCGGCGCAGCGCTAATGTTACAATTTGCGCTCCGGCGCTGTCAATTACCTCTCGGGTAATATTCAGCGGAAATTTGCCTGTTCCCAAAAGAAAGCGGGAATGAAATTCTCTCCCGCCAATCTGTAACGTATCAAGTAAATCCATTTTTTCTTACACTCCTTTTTCTGATTCTAGTCCCAACAAAATCCGCAGTACCGCATTTGCCTGATGCGCCGCGCACGCAGTCACCCGGGGCGAAAACATACCTTCCTTTTCCTCGCTTGTCCCATCGCCGCAAAGGTACAGACGCGCCAGCGGCCTTGTGGTTTTCACTCGATTCATGTCTCCGAGCCCCGCCATGCCGGAAGCGGACACAATTTTAACCCGGCTGTATTCCAGCAGGCAATTGACCAGCGCCGCTTTTGCTTCCGGGCGGTCAAAGGCCTCGCAAACCACATCATATTCACGAAACAGCGGCAGTGCATTTTCCGCTGTGACCGTAATACATTGGGTATGGACCGTAAGATGAGGATTTATTTTTTGTATCACTTCGCAAATGGCGTCCGTTTTATATTTTCCGACCTGCGGCAGGAAATATTGCTGACGGTTTAAATTGCTTTCCTCCACCCGGTCAAAATCCACCAAAAACAAATGCCCAACGCCTGCCCGCGCAAGCATAACAGCAAGATTGGAACCCAAGCCACCGAGACCTGCGATGGCAACTCTTCCCTTTTCCAGCCGGCTCTGCATATCTTTGATAACTTCTGTATTCATCCGTTCAGCCGCCTCCTACAAAACTTACAATTTCGATTTCATCCTCCTTTGCGAGCATTACGCGCCCATACTCCGCTTTTGGAACGATCCTGCCATTGCGTTCCACCGCAATGCGAGACAGCGAATACCCCTCCTCGTGCAAAAAATCCATGAGAGTTTTTTCTTCTTTCAAGGCGACTTGCTTTCCGTTGATAAGCATTTTCTCCCCCCTTTCTTCAGGTATAATTTAAAATTTACACAAAAAAACCAAGCGCGCCGAAAGAGGCCGCTTGGCTAAACGTACAAAATAAAACCAATTTATGTATACGCAAAGCGTCAAGAAACTTCCTTCGCCGGTACTAACCGTCAGGTTCCATGGGTAAGAAGCAACACTTCACTCTCAGCCAATCCTGTTGGCTCCCCAGTTCTTTTACGCGCAATATTTAGTTCAAAAATATTATAATCCTCCTTGGCTGCTCTGTCAAGTAGGTAAATGAATATATTTTTCCACTTCGCTCCAATGCACCGGAAAACCCGCTCCTTTCGCGCAAAACACAGAGGAAGATGGATTTTCCATATCACGGTCTTTGTTATAGCAAAGCCGTGCAAGGACTTCTTCCGTATTATGGCAGGGCTCATATCCGTCAACCGTCAGCGCAATGCTGCCTTTGCCCCTTGTAAATTCTTGAAATTCCTTAGGATAATTCAAAAAAGCGGAAACCGGACCGCGTCCGGAAACGCTCACGCGCTGCTCAGAAATCTCCGGCGGCTGAAAGCTGCCATGCAAACGGGTAATGTCCGACAAAATTCTCCCAGCAGTATCTTCAGGCGCTTCCAAACGAAAGGAGTAATACGGTTCCAATAAAACATTTTCTGCTTTTTCCAGCGCCTGACGCACCGCGCGGTATGTCGCCTCGCGCAGATCGCCGCCTTCTGTGTGCTTTAAATGTGTTTTTCCGGCAATTAGAGTTATTTTCACATCTGTAAGTTTAGAGCCCGTCAATATCCCCTTATGCTCTTTTTCAAAAACATGTGTGCGAATTAAATTCTGTACCTTGGGGGCTAAATCATCCGCCCGGCAAGCGCTGTCAAAAAGAATTCCCGAACCGCGCGGCGCCGGTTCTAAAAGAAGATGCACCTCCGCATAATGGCGCAACGGCTCATAATGGCCATAGCCCTTAACCAGAGCCGCTATGGTCTCCTGATAGAGAATTTCACATTCGCCGAACGAAATTTCGGTATGAAAACGCTCTTTTACATCTGTTTGGTGGGCAGCCGCATATCCCAGGAAACGCCGAGTGCAGGATCTTCCTCTTCCAAAATTTTGAAATATCCGAATACGGTTTGCGGCGGTATTTTGGAGTCAAACAATACACGCACAGCAAGCGCCGGCTTAAATCGAAATGTTCTATGAAACAGCTTTTCTCCAATTCCGTCTCCCGGCATTGCATGCTGCAGGCCAACCGCCGCACAAAGCGTGCCTGCTGTAACTTCTGAAACCGTTTGAAAGCGGTTTCCGTTATAAATTCTTAGCTCATCTGCTTTATCCAGCAAAAAATCCGATTCGTCCTTTCCCGGACAACGCACCAGATCTTTAGCGCACAGTTTTCCCTGTAAAACCTTCAAAAAGACAACTCTTTTTCCGTCCGCCGAACGGCGGATTTGTGACACAACCCCTTGAAAGGGTAAATTCTCTTTCTTTCCATAATCCGTTTCACTGAGCCAGGCAAGTCCGTCAAGAAACTCTTTAATGCCTTCCCCCAGCAGCGCCGAACCGCTCCAACACGGGAAAAAACAGCGGTTTTTCCACGCTTTGCGGACTTGGGAGTAAAATTCCTCCTCCTTTTGCCTGCCCTCAAAATACAAATCCAAAAGTTTTGAATCGCATTCCGCTAACGTTTCGCATAGTTCGTCCCCGATAACACCATTTTCCAGGAAATGATCAAACGTCAAAAACTCTGCGGAAAATTTTTTAATGAGTTCCTTGCGCACAGCGTCTTTATCCGCTCCGATACGATCCATTTTGTTAATAAAAAACGCGCAGGGAATTTTACGTTCGCAAAGACAGCGCCAAACGGTTTCCGTGTGCCCTTGTACCCCTTCTGCAGCGCTTATTACAACAACGGCAAAATCCATAACCGATACCGCGCGCTCCATTTCGGCTGAAAAATCCACGTGTCCAGGCGTATCAACAAGATAATAGGTGTCACCGTGGTATTCAAATACCGCCTGATTGGAGAAAATTGTAATTCCCCGCCTTTTTTCCAGTTCATCACTGTCCATAAAAGAATCTTGATGGTCTACCCGCCCTAATTTCCGAATGGCATGCGCACAATATAAAATTTGTTCGGAAACCGTTGTCTTTCCGGCATCCACATGTGCTAAAATTCCTATTGTTTTTTTCATTTGCTTTTGCACCTCTAACGGCAGACGCGAATACCCAAAAGCTCAATTTCACTGGAAAGCCAGCCATCTTTCGTCTGCTGCGGCTTTGAATAGTCCGTAGACAAATATTTTTTATTGTCATCTGCAAAAACTGTCACAACTGTACTGTCTTTTCCGATTCGATCCTGCGCCATCAGACAGCCCAGAAAATTTGCTCCGGATGACACCCCAACGCCGATTCCCAATTTTTCCGAAAGCATCCGCGCCATCCGAATTGCATCGCCGTCATCTACCGACACAACACCATCCGTTTCTTCCAGCTTTAATATTTCAGGAATAAATTCATCCGAAATTCCATATATCCGGTGCTTTCCCACCTTATAACCGGTAGATAAAGTCGGAGAATTTAAGGGCTCAAGCGGAAATGCTTTACAGCTTGAATTGTCCTGTTTCAGGCGTTTTGCAATTCCCATTACCGTACCGCCGGTTCCCACTCCGGCAACGATACCGTCCGCTTTTTTCCCAAAGCTCTTAAGCTGACGGACAATTTCTTCCCCAGTTGTCAATTCATGTGCTATGACATTGTCCTGATTAGAAAATTGCCTCGGCAAAAAAACGCCGCCTTTTTCCGCCAGTTTTTCCGTCATGCGGATAGAACCTAAAAATCCGCCTTCTTCATGCGATACTAAATGAACCGATGCGCCAAAGCTTTCCATTAAAGAAATTCTTTCTTGACTCATCCAGTCCGGCATATAGATGACAACCGGATGCCCCAAATAACTTCCCATGGCAGAAAATGAAATACCCGTATTGCCGCTGGTAGCCTCCGCTATGGTATCGTCCGGTTTTATCGTCCCATCCTCATACGCCTTTTTTAAAATATAATATGCCACCCGGTCTTTGATGCTGCCTGTTAAATTATAATATTCTGCCTTTGCATAAATTTTTCGTTTTTCCCCGCGAAACCGCAGCGAAAATTCTATAAGCGGCGTATTTCCAATCATCGACGCCATCGCTTCAAACCGTTCCTTCACATCTTGTTCCATTCTCAAACCCTCTTTAAAATTTTGATTCTATATTTATTATATGTTTCCAGGCCATATGCGGTACTGAAATATTTTCACCAAATTTTTTTATCTCTTTTTTCATCTGCAATAGAGTTTATTATACCATATTTTCCTTTCAATTCCAACTATAATTTTTAAAAAAGTATTCTGACTGCCATTTTGATCGCAGTTGCCAGCAGAATGGTTTAAAATTCGCTGTTAAAGCGCCTGTGATATTGATGCTAATTCCCACATAAAATAAAGATATAATCTTTTTAGGAGGGATTTTATGAAATTGAAAAATTAAACCCAACCAGAAAAATGGATTATTTTTGGAATTCCTGTGCTGTTTGCTTTTGGCGCGATATTTCATTTTTTATATGGATTGTCAGGAAACCATCCGTTTGTGGCTTTGTTTACCCCTGCTAACGAAAGCGTATGGGAACATTCCAAAATGCTTTTATTACCGGTCATCCTCTGGTGGGCGCTTTTTTATTTTATTTGCGGAAAAAAATATGAAATAAACCAAAGTCAATGGTTTGAAGGCGCTTTTTGGGCACTGCTATCGTCATTGATCCTAATGCCAATGCTGTATTATTTCTATACAGAGGCTTTTGGCGTGGAACTTTTATGGGTAGATATTTTCATTTTGCTGCTCTGTCTGTTATTGGGTCAGCTGCTAGGTTTACATATCTACCGAAAAGGCAAAGGTTTTTGGGCAGGCGCTGTGCTGATCTTTTTTGCAGTCATACTCCTATTGTATATATTGGCAACCTTTTTCCCTCCGCACATTCCCTTATTTCAAGATGGTGTAACGGGACGTTACGGAATCACTCTCTGTCACTCCAATCCCATCTCCGCGGGATCAATTGTACACGAAATTTAGCCTTACTATAAAAAACCTTCAACTCCCATAAATGAATACAGCACAGGAACCGCGCCTCACTCCTGAGGGCGCAGTCCCTGTGCTGACGTTCCATTAGGAATAACATTCAACCACTGTTAGCTTTTCGCCGGACAAATTAAATTTTCCGGCCGCTGACGCCGGCAAAAAGAAATAATCACCTTGTCTTAACATCTTTTGGTAATTTTCTCCCTGAACCTTGCCGTTGCCGTTTGTCACACAGTAAACAGCAGCGGCACGCGGCATAACATATTGACCGCCGGATATTTGAATCCGGTTAACACAAAAACTATTTGTCTGCTCTTCCCCGATCAGTTGCTCCAAACGGACACCGTCTGATTCTTTAAGCGTCTTTGCTTTTAACTTTACCGTTTTGGGAGGATCAAATGAAAAACAATCAAGAGCTACCTTGGGATCAAGCCCTAAATACATTTCAAAATCCGACAACCGATAATCTCCGCACCAACGTTCCGGCTGGATTGTAAAATCTGTAGGCTCCTGTACCTCTAAGATCAAACATCCTGCTCCGATTGCATGTGCTACTTTGGCCGGTATAAAAACAACATCGCCCGGATTTACCTCATATCGCACCAAAAGCTTTTCAAAAGCCGTGCGGTCTATTTCGCATTGTTTGATTGCCTCTTTTAATTTTTCCTTTGTCACCCCATCTTGAAATCCGTAATAGATGCATGCTCCGGGACGCGTTGCCAGCACAATCCAGCATTCCTCCTTGCCATATTCACTTTGAAAATGAATCCGAGAAAACGCTTTGTCCGGATGTGCCTGTGCCGGAAGACGAATCGCGCTGTCAAGATACTTTACCAAAATCCCCATGCTGTTTTTCCCGCCAAGCATTTCTTCCGGCCGCTCAGCTAATAACTCGTCAAAGTATGGACCGCCAATCACCTTGGACACTCCTTCTTTTTCCGAAGATTGGTTCTTGTTCAGCGCTTTTACAGCAGAAGCCACCCATTCTTCCGGATAATTGCCATCTTCAGAGCCATCACCGAGAAATTGGTCAAATAATTTTCCTCCGAGATATACCCGGAATACCCTGTTTTTTTCGAAAAAAACCGGTTCACTATCATTCATATTGAATCAAGCCTCCCATTTCATCTAAACTGCGGTAGACGCCCGCCGCCAGCATAGAAAACATAGCCGCACCAAACGCCGCTTCCTCTCTGTGTTTCGACACCAGCATCGGCGCTCCGAACCGCTCAGAAAACGCCCGTTTGAGCGCAGGATTATAGCGAATTCCATTCCCCGAGCCAACAAGTCGGTCGCAGTGTTTTCCCGTTAAGTCATACAGGCAGTAAAGTTCATCCACAATCCCATAAAGGCAGCCCAGCATAAAATCCCGCGGCGTAAAATTTTCTTCCGATATGTTCTCAATGCTGGCTCTTGCCTCTGGGTTGTCCCGTGCACCGCAAAACAGATTATGAAAAACAACTTCCGTATCCCCGCCTTGCGCAAGCAGAGCATCCATTTGCGGATATAAACTGCCGCATGGCTTCCCAGAAACCATTTCAACTACCTGCTCAAAAAACTTTTCTAAAAGGGCAAAAGATCTGCCTCCGCAAAGTGCACTGCCCACTAAAATACTTTGTTCCCCATAAAGCGGGCGCAGCTCTAGTCCGGATTTTTCTGCCCCATCCGACAAAAAAGAAATCTGACTGCCGGTCCCTACATTTACCAGCACACCGTTTCCGCACCCGGAACCGATAAAACTTGCCTGATTATCTCCAATGGCTACGGAAACTGGAACGCCGCAGTAATCGCCTGCAACGGCTGTTTTGTCTGTAAAATCAGGAAGATGCGGGTTTGAAACAGTAAAACAATTATTCTTTACATCAAACCGTCCAAGGCTTGCGGCATCCGACGTGTGCATCCAAGGCTTTTTCCGACCGGTAAGGCACATCACCGCATAATCATGAATGGTAGTAATGGCTGCGGCGCTGGCAGGAACAAGATTATTTTTTTGATTATAAAGATCGGTAGCAAGACCATATCCTGCCGGCGCACCAATTTGCTCGCAATAAGTAGAATCCCCGAAAGCAAGGCCGGCTCTTCCGTCCTGCCACGTATACAAAGGACTCAATGCCAAACCGTTTTCATCTGTATACAAAATGCCGTGCATCTGCCCTGTGACACCAATACTGCAAATATTTTCTTCCCACAGCGCATGGATGATTTCAAAAACCAATTCCATAATTCGCTCCGGTGACTGAATTTTTTCCCAAGCACTTGCCGATGCAATCCACGCATCATTTTTGCGGTTTTCCGTCTTGCGGACTGCGCCGGAGGCGCAGTCCATCAAAATACCGCAAATACTGGTTGTGCCAATGTCAATCCCTATACTGCTTTTCATGTTTTTCTCCCTTCTATGCGATGGCTGCAGATTTTGGATCCAGACGTTTGATGATATCCTGCTGAATTGCCGGGGACAAATCCAAAAAGTTGACAAATGTCCCATGGATCCGCATAATATAAACCCCGCTGGGAGCATATTTTTTCGGGTTTGCAAGCACCTTGCGCAAGGTTTCAGGCGTAGTAACATTTACATATAAATAAAACGGAGACACACCATTCTTATCAGGGTTAAAGAATAGAGGCATAATGATTTTATCCCGAAATTCCAAGCCTTTTTCATCATAATCTTTTCCGGTAAAATACTTCGGATCTATGCCTAAATGCGAAGCATAACCGCCGTTCATCTGTTCAAACGGCAATTCCATATTGGAAAGCATGCGGAACCCTAGGCCGTTTTCCGCTTCCCCAAAAAGCGGATCGACCCCGTACCCAAGCATTTCCCTGCTCTTGCGGCCGTCCGGTGTTGCACCGACCCAATAGCCATAGAGCAAGTGTGTGGAAGGACTGGAAAAATCAGGACGAAAAGGATTTCCCAAATAGTTTTTCTGGCTGCGGACCAATTCTGCAACCCATTGGCAAATCTCAGCCGCTTCCCGGTCAACATCTTCTAAGTGGTTACCAAATTTATGGCAGGAACGCAAAAATGACTGCAGCTCCTCCTCCCCTTCAAAATTCTTTTTCAGCGCAGGAACCAAACGCTCTGCATCCTCAGGACGCTCTGCCAAAAGGGTATCTATTGCAATTAAGCTGTCTGCAATGACACTGATTCCATGAATCAAGCAGCCGCTTCCATTATATTTTGTCCCTTGCCGCTCTGTATCGCGCAGATCAATCCCGTTTTCAAGCCCTCCCATAAAGCAGGAAAGAAACGGGACACGCAGGTTGGAAAGAGCCGCAGAGGCGCCGTTTGCCGCTTCTGCCATACGTGCGGCATATTTTTCCGTGTTTTCCTTAAACGCCTTGCGCACATCACAGAGTTTGCAGGGCTGCAAATCAGCAAGTTTTTCTCCTGTTACCAGAGATTCCCCGCCTGTTAAAGTTAGTTCCAAAATTTTTGGCAAATTCAACCAGCTGTTGGTTGTGTTCCCATTATCTTTCCCCATGATCAACGGTTCCTGGCAGCCGGCAATTGCAATATCCGGCAAATCTTCTTTGTCAATACCCCACCGGCCCAAAACGTCAAACAAAGAATCATCATTAAACATGGAGGGTGTCAAAACGCCCGGTGAGAAAAAGAACCGTCCCATTTCCTGGTAGAGTTTTTCCGGCGTATTTTTATGCAGTTTAACAGATAGAATCGGCTGCGGGAGATTCATGTCATAGTATGCATCCAAGAGGGCATATGTAGCCTCGTTTGTAAGGTCATTTCCATCCAGATCCCGTCCGCTCACAATGATATTTTGTGAAATTGCCCAGCTTCTGTCCGCAACGTTAAAAAACACCAGAAAATGTTTAAACAGTTCTGCCGCCTCTTCCCGTTTCATGCCATTTCGATATGGTTCAAAAATCCGATCAGCATTACCAACGGAAAAAGCAAAGGGGTTCGGAGCTTGTTCTAAGCACATCACCTGCCATAGCAAGATAAATGACTGAATCGCTTCATATAAATTTTCCGCGCCGTGCGCCGGCACTTTAGCTAGGGTATCAGAAAGGAGCACAAGCTGAGCGGCACGGCTTGCAGATGCTTTTGCTTTCTGCTCTTCTGCGATTTCCCGGTAGCGCTGCGCTAAGAGCAACACGCTTTCCAGCGCAATTTCCATTGCTCGGTATCCATTGCCCTCTTTTCCTTTTATCTGCTCGATCATTGCTGTAACGCCGTGCTTTAACGCATAACGGAAGTCAGGGATCAGATGTCCTGTTACCTGCTCCATAAAGTATGCCACTTCTTTTGTGTCATTTTCAAAATGTTTGTAAACCGCAGCCAATTCTTTCACATAATCGGTTTGATTCATATACTCGCGCACACGTTCAATCCGCTCTGTTGGAAATTCATCATTCGGCGGAATATCCCCAAAAACCGCAGTCGGGTCACAATAACCGTTAAATTCTTCTACTTTAAACAACGGATTGATCAGCGCGTAGCTCCGGGCAAAACTGTCCCTCTGCGTACCAGCAAAAATAGCATGTTCACTAATGCTGAGCGGAAGGGTACGGATTGTCTCCTTTAAAACTTCCGCTTTTGCAATTTCACGGCACGCGTTGGTTTTTCCCTCCATTTTCATCTGGGTTTCCAGCGCTAAAAACCAGCCGTCCAAGCGGTTAATCTTTCTTTCTTCTGCGAACAGAAGCTTTGCCTTTTCAGTAATTTCGCCTTTTTTGTAACATGTCATCATAAAAAATTACCTCCTTGTTAAGTCCGAACCATGGTTAATCCATGAGCTGTAAATATGGTATTAAATTTTTGAATATCTTCTGCTGTTACAAATCCATTTTTAACTTCATACGGAAGCGTCCACTTCTCTTTCCCGTATTCATGATACGGTAAAATTTCAAATTTTAATTTTGCAGTATTTAAAGTATCAAAATATTCTACAAAGCCTTCCGGGTCATTGTTAAAACCATTGACCAGCGGGATATGGATCAGCGCTTCCCTCTGCATGCTGCAAACCATTTCTAAATTTTTCTTCACTTGCTCATTTCCGCAGCCAATCCATTGTTGGTGTTTCGCACTGTCAAAATGTTTAAAATCCATAATAAAATGATCAATCCACGGCAGAAGTTCCGAAAGGGCCGGATGGGACGCATTGGTCTCAATCGCCGTGTGAATTCCCTCATTTTTAAGCATTTGCAGCACTTCTTTTAACTCCCCAAACTGCATCGTAGGTTCTCCGCCGGTAAACGTCACCCCGCCGCCGCCAAAAAACATCATCTTGCTTCGCACCGCTTCCCGGCACACTTCTTCCGGCGTATACTCCATGCAGTTTTCACTGATAGCCCCCATCCCTTCTGGATTAGAACACCATTTACAGCGATAGTTACAGCCCTGTAGGTGATACACCAAACGGTTTCCCGGTCCATCTTGTGAATAATTAAATCCTTTACGAAAAATTTTCATATTGTCTCTTCCTTTTAATTAAATGATTTAACAAAAATATTAAAATAAAATTACCAAAATAGGGAGTTTAGAGCAACGGAAGCGGCGACAACCGTTTTGTCCAGCCTTTTTCCTGCTGAAATTTTAACAAGGTTATTGGTGATAATCCGCCGGTTTACTTGTTCTGAAACCTGTTCAGAAATCCATTCTCCCTGATAAGCAAGATCTCCGCCCAAAATAATTTTATTCAAATCAAACAGATTAATCAAGTTGACCAATGCTCCGGACAAATAGCCCGCTTCTTTTTGAATCAGATTTTCATCTTGTGCATCAACTGCTTCTTGCCAGGTTTGGTAGGACGTGCCGGTTAAAACAGCAGGTATAGAGGCATATTTTTCCAAACATCCAATATTTCCGCACTCACAAGCGCGGCCTTTGTAATCAATGGAAGTATGACCAAGCTCACTTCCATATCCGTTTTTTCCACGGTATAACTTCCCGTTTACCACAATTCCTGAGCCAATTCCTTCATCAACGATTAAATAACAATAATTTTCTTCATTGGTGCACTCGCCAAAATAGGCTTCTGCAAGTGCTGACGCATTTGAAACGTTTTCCAGTCTAACTGCAACGCCGCACATTTCTGACAAACGTTTTCCAATTTCAGCGCCATGCCACGCGCCAAAATTTGGAGGGTTTAAAATCTGATTCATGCGATAATCCACCGGACCAGGCGACGCTACGCCTACACCAAGGATTCGCGAATTTTCTTTTATTTTTACAAGTTGTTTAATCGCTTCTGCAATCTGTTGAAGAACTTCGTTTACCGGATGTTTGACACTTCCATGTTTTTCCGGTTGTATCAGTTGTCCGCAAAGATCTGTCATTCCAACCGACCAGCCATTTCTGGTCAGTGCGACTCCAATCGCCAAGCCGCCTTCTGGACACAATTCTAAATTAATCGGCCGTCTTCCTACTCCACTATACTGCGCCTCTGTCTCCAAAACAAAACCATCCGCAATCAATTCCTCCACAAGCATGGTCACAGAAGCTCTTGTCAGCCCTGTTCTTTCGGCAATTGCTGCACGGGAACACCGCTCTTTCCGAATCATGCCGAGGATTAATTTTTTGTTTTTTTCTTTCATGATTGCAGAGTTTGTTCCCTTTACCATATTTTCCTCCAGCTAATTTGTTAATTCTATTAATTAATTATAGCACATAATCCACAAGCTGTCAAGGAAATGATCCATAACTTATTATCAATTTTTTGTTCCTATAATACAAAACCCCAACGTTTTTAAAATAAAACATTGGGGTTTTTGCGTATCTGCTTATCTTCCTGCTTTTGGTTTAAATGTTTTGCATTGTACACTGCATTGTTGGATCGGGTCGCACGTACAAACTTCGATAGAAGTTGCGTCGCACTCATGGTTGGCTCCGTGATACTCGCAGTTCGTGACAGAGCACATTACCCCGGGAAGCGGTTTATCTGATTTCGTTGCACAAGACATTTTGTTACCTCCTTCCATCAATCTAAACATATTTTTTGCAAAATACTTCCTTTTATTCGCATTATTTCACAAACGTCATTATATTTTTTAGGTTTTCCCGCATAATTTCCGTTTTCATGCGAATTAATTGTGGGTCATGATAGGATGCCGCGTTACGCAAAGAGTCCACACTTTCAGACAAACCATTCAGTTGATCTTCGCATTCTTTTTCTGACGCCTCCGCAAGTTCTCCAATCACCTGATCGGTTAAATCCAGTGCATTGTCTACATCTCCGCCTGCCGCCTCAATTTCTATTAAATTAAGACAATATTCAAGCTTAAGTGCGCAAGCATTGCCATTTTCTCCATACTGTTTCAAAATCGCGCTGATCAAGTAAATACCGTCATTGACACTTTTCATTGCCGCATGGTAGTCATTTTGGTTGATCTGATAACACAAACGGTTTACCGTATTGTCCAAATACTGTCCTAATTCTTGAACGGTGCGGTTCTCCAACAGCTCTGGCCTAGTATTTTCCATTAATTTTAAGATTTCTTTTAAATAGTAATAAACCTTGTTTAAATATCTCTCCTGTTCATCGTTTTCCGTGCCTTCTGTCACAACGCTTGAAAAACCTGCGGATACCGCTATAGAATCAGCTGTATCTTCTAAATCCGCTGCTATTTGAAAAGTTTCATTCCCATTTTGGAACATAATGCGGTAAAGCGAGGAAAATGAAGTTTCAATTTTTTCCAACTCTCCCGGCGGTTTCGACTTATTATCCTCCTGTTTTTGCATTGCACATGCGGATAGCAAAAGCGCAAGCAGCACAATCATCAGCACCATTTTTTTCATCCGGATTCACCTCTTTGCTCATTATAACCCGTTTCCGTGCTAAACATGTGTTAAATTACATAGAATGATATAAATTTATAAAAATGTCCCCAGTTGAGAAAAATAATTCTGGTATTTTTTTAGTATTTATGATAAAATGAAAACAAGGAGGGGTTAAAATGTTAGAAGCATTTTTTTCGAATGCAGCAGCGGTAATATGGCTTATTCTGACAGTTGTTTTCGTTGTGGTAGAAGGTTTTACAATAGCGCTTATTTCTGTCTGGTTTGCCATTGGCGCAATTCTTGCAATGATCGCCGCTTTATTCGGCGGACCGTTCTGGCTTCAAATTTTAATTTTTATAGCGTCTTCCGGTATTTTGGTCTTAGCAACAAAACCGTTGTCTGAAAAACTAATTAATAAGCGTTCGGTTCAAACTAACGCAGATCGAGTGGTAGGCAAAAACGGAATTGTTACGCAAGAAATTAACAATTTAAAATCAGAAGGACAGATCCGTGTTTTAGAACAATTATGGTCTGCCAGATCGGTTCATGAAGAAATCATTCCAAAAGATGCCATTGTGACTGTGAAAGAAATTCAAGGTGTAAAAGTGCTGGTTGAACCGGCGGAAAATGAAGAAAAGGAGAGATAACTATGCTATACTTTTTTCTTGCAGTTGTTATTTTGATTATCCTGATATTAGTATTTAACATTAAGATTGTCCCACAAGCCAGCGCTTACGTTATGGAACGCCTTGGCGCATACAGCCAAACTTGGGGCGTTGGACTGCATTTTAAAATTCCTTTTATCGAGCGCGTGGCAAAAGCCGTGTCTTTAAAAGAACAGGTTGTTGATTTTAAGCCCCAGCCGGTAATTACCAAAGATAATGTCACTATGCAGATTGATACCGTTGTATTTTTCCAAATTACTGACCCCAAGCTGTATACGTACGGAGTTGACCATCCGCTGTCTGCAATTGAAAATCTGACAGCCACCACGCTGAGGAACATTATCGGCGAATTGGAACTGGACCAGACTTTGACTTCCCGCGATTTAATTAATACAAAAATGCGTTCTATCCTAGACGAGGCGACAGATCCTTGGGGAATTAAGGTAAATCGCGTGGAATTAAAAAATATTCTGCCGCCGCGTGAAATTCAGGATTCCATGGAACGGCAGATGAAAGCCGAACGCGAACGCCGCGAATCCATTTTGCGTGCAGAAGGAGAAAAAAGGTCTGCTATTTTAGTTGCAGAGGGCGAAAAAGAATCACAAATCCTGCGTGCGGAAGCGCAGAGAATTTCCCATATTAAGCAAGCGGAAGGGGAAGCACAGGCCATTTTAGAGGTGCAGCGGGCAGTTGCAGAAGGTATCAAAATGATTAACGAGGCAAATCCTTCTGAAGCTGTAATTGCAATGAAAAGCTTGGAAGCATTTGAAAAAGCTGCTGACGGCAAGGCGACCAAAATTATTATCCCCTCTCAAATTCAAGGGATTGCTGGTTTAGCAACCTCGTTAAAAGAATTAATGACCGATTCTGATTCTTTGCAGAAAGCGAAATAAATCTAATTTAATGACTGCTGAACAATTCTGAAACGCAGCCGCATAGCGGTTTGTAAGCGTTTCAGAATTGTTTAGGTGCAAGGTTTTTGTGCTTTTTTTGCC